>JAJRPT010000189.1 GCA_024280675.1 Bacteroidota bacterium | reverse complement strand
TTTGACCAACTATTACTTTGCCAATCTCCATCATCAACATATCTACAAATGCTGATTCCTTTTGAATCAATTCGTTTATTGCTTTTATATCTACCATTTATTTTCTTATTTATTAGTTTCACAAAACCTAGCAACAATTATACGGAAATTGTTTGAATTAGTTATCAAATCATGGATAAAATTTATAACAAATCACTGGTATCTAATCAGTTTGCAAAAAAAAGGTATGATTCTTGTTTTGAGAAAGAAAAATATTGGAATAGAATTTATATTTGTCCAATATTATACAAAATGGGAAACAAATAAAAGAGATGGATAAAATAAAAAATAAAAAACTCAAATCACCCATGATATGGTTTCTACTTAAATTTTCTATTATCATTCTGGGCTATTATTCACTCTCGGCATTCTCGTTTTTCACCGACCTACTGCTTGAGCTGGCAGAACTTGGGGCAATCACTTCTTCGGCTCTGCTAAATATTTTTGGAGAGGAAAGTAACCACTATGCTAATACTCTTTTCACCGCCACCAATTCACTGAAGGTAAGCGTCGGTTGTGATGGATCGGAACCCATTGTGTATCTGCTTGCTGGAATCATTGCCTATCCTGCTTTTTTAAAATACAAAATAATTGGCTTTGTCATTGGGGCCATTGTATTATTTTTTGTGAATGTGGCTAGGATTATTTCTCTTTTCTACATCAATGGCTACTACCAAGAATATTTCAATATCGTTCATAATGAGGCGATGCCATTTTTCACTTTGCTTTCCTCTGGTGCGATTTTCTACGGCTGGATGAGGATTGTTAATAAATATAATAAAAAATGAAAGACGGCATGTTATTTCTGAAAAAAATCGCATACTTTATTGTAGCCACTACAGTTGTTATTACAATTGGAATATATTTTAATGATTCTATTGGCAACTCTATTTCTGGCATCAATAATTTTATAGTAAAAGATATTAATGATAATGGTGGAATAAAAAAGCATCTCATCGAGTTCAAATATATTAATGAGAGTATTTTCGTAGACATTTTCAATAATACAAGCGAATATGTGCCAATTAAAAAATCTTATTTACAAAATGATTTGTTCAACTTTTACATTCTGCCATTTGCGGTTTTGATTGGTTTTCTCAGCCTTGTCAAATCTGAAAAGAAATTTGCCATTGTTTTAATTTCAATATTATTGTTTCTAATTTATTCAGAAGCTAGGCTCTTTATTCAAATTGTCGATCATTGCAACAGGATTCCTCTTGAGGAAAATGGACGGATAATCTCAGTGCTTTTCCAACCCAATTATTATGACTATTTGGTACAAGCAATCAACGAAACACTCACACTTCGTTCGGCTATTTATACAAGATTTTTAATTGTAATATTGTGCGTATTTATTCCATTTTACTACTTTGAAAAAGAACAAGTCAATCGAATATTCAGGTTTGGAAAACATTAGTAGTCAGATTACAAAAAATTAATTAAAGTGGCACATCATTTGTGCCGATACCCGTAAATGTATAATGATAATAATTGTATACTATTGCACACTCACTAGCTTAGTGGTGACGAGTGTACAATAATAACCATGGATGGTTTATGAAAATGCGAAAAATAAAATTAATACTATTATTGCTTTCACTTTTTGTCTATGAGTCGTCGGCTCAGGAAGTGTTCAGTAGCACTTTTACAAATATAACTGCTAGCTCTGTTTCATTCTCTGCCTTCGTCACTCCCGATGGAATTGCCACTGCTGTGACATTTGAGTATGGAACAACAAGTGGAAATTATTCAGCAACTACTTCGACTACGGCATTGGTTGCCAGTTCTCTTACTTTTAATGCTGGCGTAACAGGATCAGGGCTGACACCAAATACAACTTATTTCTCTATAGTTAGGGCTGCTAGCTCGACTCTGAATTTCGTCTCGACAGAGTCTTCTTTTTCGACTATCCCCGACGTTGCCACCGTTACAGCGGGCTCTCAATCAAATTTAACATCTAGCTCTATAGATATTAGTTTTACAACATATAATGGAAATGATAATTCCAATGCTGCAATACGCTAT
This sequence comes from Bacteroidota bacterium, assembly GCA_024280675.1. Taxonomy (GTDB): domain Bacteria; phylum Bacteroidota; class Ignavibacteria; order Kapaibacteriales; family UBA2268; genus JAJRPT01. The sequence goes on along the minus strand of JAJRPT010000189.1, from coordinate 26,338 downwards.
GGGACATCATCTGGTGTCTATACTTTCATCCAAAATTACGCCAGCAATCCGATTGTCGCCAGCATGAGTTCCACCACACACTCACAGGGATTAACTGGCTTAGCCCCAGAAACAAGATATTTTTATATTACTGAAAATACTAATTCGCAAAATACGGCACAAACGGGTGAGTCTTCTTTTAGGACTCGCTCCACCGAACCTGCCGCTCATTCGACCGCTTTTAGTGGGCAAGGTCTGACTCTGAATTCGCTTGAAATTACTTTTGATGCTGCCAATACTATTGCTGGTTGTGATGGGTATTTAATTTTGCACAGAATTGGCTCCTATTCAAGTGGAGTTCCAGTCGACGGGAATGCTTACGCAAATGGAAGTACACTGGGAGATGGAACGGTTGTTATTGTAAACGATGTGAATGCCTTAAGGACTGAGCTATCTGGACTGACTCCCAATATGCAATATTATTTTCAGATAATTCCATTTAACTGGGACGGAGTTAATAATGATACCTATAACTACAGAACTCAAGCTACTGTACCAAGCACAATAGTTTCACTCGAAGTACCAAGCATTGCCGCTCATCTAATCTCAAATCTGACATATAATTCAGCTTCATTTTCTGCCGATATTGGGGACGGAAGACTAAGCACTACCGTTACTTTCGAGTATGGAAATTCCACAGGAAATTATTCCTCGACTACGACCCCCATTGTTCTGGCTGGGAACTCTACAACGGTTAATACTGGTCTTACACAATCTGGATATAACCCGAACACTACATATTATACAAGAGTGAGGGCCCTAAACTCGAATGATAATACTCTTTCATCAGAAAGCAGTTTCACCACAATAGTCGCAAATGCAACAGCCACCCTCGGTGCTGAATCCAATATCACCATAAATTCTGCCAATATATCATTTAGTGCATACAATGGAAACGGGGCATCCAATGCTGCCGTAAGATATGGGACATCATCTGGTGTCTATACTTTCACCCAAAATTATGCTAGCAACCCAATTGCGGCTTCATTGACCTCTGGCAATTTCTCACAAGGTCTCTCAGCTCTCAACCCACAAACAAATTATTTCTATAGAATACAAAATGTAAATTCACAAAACACTGGGAATTCCGCTGAATCAAACTTTTGGACACTGGCAAACGAACCAGCCGCTCATTCGGCTACCTTTCATGGAACCGATCAAACGCTCACATCGGCTGAATTATTTTTCGACGCTGCCAATACAATCACCGATTGTGATGGTTATGTCATTGTTTATAGCTTGAATAATTATTCAACTGGGACATTAAACGACGGGGGTGCATACCTGGTTAATAATGCTGTTGGGAGTGGCTTTGTAGGGGCTGTGGTTACAAGCTCCGTGCAAACTTCGGCAACCGTCACTCATTTATTGACGGGTAATGAATATTTCTTTTTACTGTTCCCCTATAATTGGAATGGAGCAAATGATGAAACTTATAATTATAGAAATCAAGCAACTGTCTCTCGCACTACCGTTTCTTTGGGGATTCCAATAATTTCAGCAAGTTCGGTTAGCGTAATTGATTCTGCAAAAGTTGATGTAGAATATACCATTGACGAAGATGGTGGCGATGTTGTTACCAGCTCAGGCTTGGTCTGGGGTGCTCAGTACCCAACACTTGATGATGTTTCCGAGGAAATATCTGAGGGAGGCTTGGGTTCTTTTTCTGGATCTGTTATTGGAGAAATAACACCTTCTGTGTCACTTTATGCGAGGGTTTATGCAACAAATTCTTACGGAACTGCCTATGGAGAATCATTTGAAATCAGACTCTATGACAGAGACGGTAGGTCTGTTGCCGAAGAAGATGCGGCTCCGAATTCAGGTGACGGCAACAATGACGGCATACCAGACTCAAAGCAAAGAGATGTAGTCAGTTTTGTCTCCAACTCAGCAGGTGCCTACATAAGCATTGAATCTATTGATGGCTTTGAACTATCGGAAATCTCTGAAGCAAACCCAGAAGAACGGTCGATTTATGCTTTCCCTCTTGGTGTTGTAAAATTTTCTGTCGATGCGTCAGTTGCCCAAATAAAAATATATTATCACTCAACAAGTGATTTGAGTGGATATGTTTATAGGAAAAAAGATAAAAATGAGAACTGGTTTAATTTCCAAGACGCTGTCTTCTCTTCTGAGATAATTGACGGGAATCAAGTCGCAACTGTTACACTCACACTCCACGATGGAGATATTGAAGATTATGGCCCACCACGTGATGGAATTATAATTGACCCAGGAGGTCCAGTCTTTATTGCCTCTGCTACAAATATTCCAATTTGGGATAGCCCTTGGGCTATTCTTGCTTTTCTGATGTTTCCAATTCTGGTACTTCGTTTCAAAAAATCATAAAACATTTGATTAGTCCAAAAAGATCCCAACTATAGAATATTAGGAGTTTTAGTTTTTCGTGGCCTGAGACGGATTTGAACCGCCGACACAAGGATTTTCAGTCCTTTGCTCTACCAACTGAGCTATCAGGCCCCCTAGAGATTATGTGTGGAGCATTGGAAATATTCTGAACACGAAAATAAGAATAAATATTTCCCAATTCAATCACTAGCAAGTCACAAATATAAGTGCTTTTAAATTAACAAGCAATAGTGGGTGAAATAAATAATCTTATATTTCAACTTTCTCAATATTGTTTTCCATTAACTCACGAAGTTCTTCCAAAAGTGCAAGCTCGGCTTCTTTAGTCATATTTTTAGGAGTTGCTATTGGTTTTAATATTTTTATTGTGACATCTTGAGCTACAATTTGTTTTTTGTTTTTTGGCAAAATTCCAAAAGTTCCAGAGATTGTGACGGGCAATATCTTTGCTCCCGTCTTCCCAGCAACCGATAATGTACCACGCTTGAACTGACTCAGAGTTCCATCTTTGGTTCGTGTGCCTTCTGGGAAAATAAACAGCGAAACACCACCACTCACCTTGTCGGCGGCAATCTGAAGGCTGGCTGCGGCTTTGCGTGGTTTGTTTCGATTTATTGCAACAAATGGGGACTTCTTCAGACCATATCCCCAAATAGGGAATTTTTCAAGTTCTTCTTTATAGAGTATATTAATATTTAATGGGAAATATGCGAGCATGACTGGAATGTCATAAATACTGGAATGGTTGGAGGCGACAATATATGCCTTCCCCTCTTCAAGATTTTCTGCCCCTTCTAAATTGACCCGCACACCAGATATTTTTAAAAGCCGTCTTGCCCATTTGCGTGAGAGTTTGTAGAATTTTTCCCCACCTCCCAATTTCATGGCATAAAGTGCACGAGTGGTGTCAATTAGTGTAATTATTGCAATTAATAATGTTTTGATAATTGTCATTTTAGTTGAGATATTCTCCGAATAATAAAATGCAATTTACAATAAATCACCAAAAATCGGAAACACTAGCACTAAAAAAAACTCGCCCCGCACCCCGCATCTCATCTCACCCACTTCATCTCACCCACTTCATCTCACCCCTGAGAATATTTATACCTTGATGTCGAGATAACCTTGTTCGATTTGCTCTCTGGCAACTTGTTGGGCTTTTTTTTCTTTGCTGGCATCGACAATGGCAAGCAGTTCTTTTTGCAACTCGACTGAACTCTTTATTGAGTCGGCTTTATTTTTTTCCATCAACTGCACTTCGACAGGCTTTGCCTGAGTTTTTTCATTTCTCTGAATCTCTTGATTCAAATTCCGCAGGTATAAGTTGTCGCTTGTACCACCCGAATGATTTGTGTTTATTTCCATGACAGGTACTCCATAAAATGTACATTGCCATATCCTATGTTAATTTTCTACCAAAAAACAAGGTAAACGATGGAGTTGCCATGAACGAGCCAATTTCAGACTCTCTAGCCAAGCTCCTAACATTTCCCTAAATAGTGGACCCTTTGACAGAAAAGGTGCATTCCTTGCACACTCTTACTAACGTGAAATTAATAAATATATTTTACTAAAGCAAATTTATATGGAAAATTATTTTTTTATATTGTTCTTTAGAAAGTGGCACAGAATAATAAACTAATTTTTTAAGAATGAAAATCGCTTATATTTCGGCATTTTATCCATTCAGAGGCGGGATAGCACAATTTAATGGAGCTTTGTATAGAGCACTTGAGACAGAACACGAGGTAAAAGCTTTTACATTCTCACGCCAATACCCGAAGATACTTTTCCCAGGGACAACTCAAGAAGTGAGTCAAAATGACAGTGCTGACCCAATTCCAGCCAAGAGAATTCTTGATTCGGTCAATCCAATTACTTGGACAAGGACTGTTCGGGCGATAAAAGATTTTGAGCCAGACATTGTTCTTAGTAAATTTTGGATGCCATTTCTGGCGCCATCAGTTGGCTGGGTTTTGAGTCGTACGAAGAAATTTGCGACCAATGTCTGTGTGTTGGGAAATGTTATCCCACATGAGTCGAGATTTGGCGATGAGGCACTGGTTCGTTATAATTTAAAACAGAGTCATGGATTTTTGGCAATGGGTAAAAGTAATGAACAAGAGCTTCTTGGCTTATTTCCTGATGCAAAGTATTTCTTCCATGAGCATCCCTTCTATGAGCATTTTCCTCCGAGAGTTCCAAAAGATGAAGCACTCAGAAAACTCAATCTGCCAAAGAATAAAAAGATGATGCTCTTTTTTGGATTTATTCGAGATTATAAAGGGCTTGATATTTTACTTGAGTCATTTTCTGAACTGGGCGATGATTATCATTTAATCATAGCGGGGGAAATTTTTGGCAGCTTCGATAAGCATGATGAAATAATAAAAAGAAATGGAGCGGAAAACAAAGTCAGTAAGTTCATAAAATATATTGACGATGGCGATGTTTCTGAGTATTTTTCTGCTGCCGATGTCTGTGTCTTGCCCTACAGAACCGCAACCCAGAGCGGAATTACGGGGATTTCGATGAATTATAATTTGCCCGTGATTGTGACCAATGTTGGGTCACTTCCCGAGTCAATTGGTGAGAATGGATTGGGAATTGTGTGTGGTCCGCCCGACTCAAAGCTGTTGGCGAGTGCTGTAAAAGATTATTTTGAGAACAATCGTTCCGCTGAGTTTATTGGCAAAATTAAATCATTCAAATCAAAATATTCTTGGGAAAGTTTGGCTAAGGAAATAGTAAGGTTTGCAAATAAATTAAAAACCTAATTTTCTCAGCAGAACATTTTATTCTTTTTCTGTGGTATAACCCAACTCTTTGCCAAAATCTAATATTGTGTTTGGGAGATTTTCTATTAGGTCGTCGTCTTTTTGGAAAAACCTCCTGGCACCAAGCTCAATCATTTCATCTTCTACTCGTTTTTCTACAGAGGCAGAGATTGCAATAAAATTCTGCTTTGCGTCCATCTCAGAATTTAATTTCCTGATATAATCGGCACCCGTTTCTTCTCCCAAGCTGTAATCGATTATGAGAATGTTCTCAGGAAATTCTTCGGCAAGTTCTCTTAGATTGTCATAATTATTACAAAAGAATACGTCCAGCTTGTATTTTTTGAACATTAGCTTTAGCAAGCGGTGGTAAATATCTTCGTCGTCTACAACAATTATCTTTAAATTATTCGAACTCATTTTCTTTTCCTTATTTTTTAAACTTTTTCAAATGCCACAGAAACAAAGCTCACAGCCGACAATGTCTCTTTGTCATTCCAAAGACCATAGCTTGATTTAACACTATTGTGAGAATCCAAATCCAAAAGACTGAGAACAGAATAAAATGGAGCCAAGCCACAGATATTTCTATAATTTTTATTCTGCGATAGAGCTTTAAAAAATGCTTCTCCATCGGCACTTTCCAGCATTTTAACAAGAAGAGTATCTTCTTTGCTTAGCTTGTCAAACTGACTCTCAGCGTCAAAGTCATCTCCAAATCTTCTGCCAATGTGTGCCAAATCACCGCTTGCCAAAAGTATTACTTTTTTTCCAGACTCTTCAATAATACTTTTCAATGATTTAATAAAATTCATAAACTTTGAATCACTTTTTGGAGGTTCACCACTTGCTAAATACTCGCTCATTCCGCCAGTCAATATGGGCAGAATCTTTATTTTACCCGCAAAAATATATTGCAAAAGAAGTGCGTGAAATTCGATTGAATGTTCGGTGCGGTGGGCTAAATCATCAAAATGCAACTCATCACCAAGCTCTTTTTCCAGCTCAGCAATTAGTTCTAAATCCGTCTCTAGCTCGCCCAATGGCGAAATGTAATGTTTTTTGGTTAGCATAAAATCGGCACTGACCCTGTTGTGTGAGGTGCCAAAGATAATAGCTAAATCTGCCTCTCTATCAAGATGCTCAAAGGCTAAGCTGTAGCATTTATGAGCCTCTTCGCCAATTCTAAAATCAATATGAGGAGCAAGAACTGAGCCTGTCTTTGGCAAAGCCTCTAGCTTTTGAGCCGAAAGTATTTCGTCCAAATATTTTTTCAATTCCTGGACATCTTCTGGGTAACTCGTGCCATGACAAATTGTGGGTCTCTGATTTGAATGGAGGTATTGATTAATATGCTCAAGTGCAATTCTGGTTCGAGCAGAATCCATAAAGCCACGTGCTTCTAGTTGCATTATGACCGATTCCAATGACCCACTATCAAAACCCTCGCCCATTATCTGAGCACAGGATTTGCGAATATCTTCAATGCTAAGTTTCCCGTCAAGTAACTGAACGAAATCTCCTACAACTCTAGGAATAACAACGGGTTGCGGGGCGACACCATTTTCGTCCGAATAGGCAACAAAGTCATTGCCCTCTTCGGAAAAATATTCTATAATTATATCGTCTCTGAGTTTTGGAAGAGGCACATTGGTCATTAGTAATCCATTTTGTTTTCTAATCAGTAATTTACTTTTCATTTATCAACAACTATCAATCTCCCAAGATATAGAAATTAATTTTGAAATATTCTATATTTTTAATCGTTTCAGTCCAATTAAATGATTTCTCCTTATATTTGAAACTTTGTTAAAACTAAAACAATAATAATTACTAAAAAATGAAATACACATTCTTACTTTTTTTCTTTATTCCGTTTCTCAAACTTTTTGCATTTCAAGACACACTCAAAACATACCGACTTGGTGAGATAATTTCAACTTCTACGGCTGACATCAGCCCTTCCTCTGTTGCAAACCATGAGGTAAGTCACTTTGCAATAGACAAAATATCGGCAACAAATATGAGCGAAGTCGAGACGCTCATCCCTTCGGCTTCCATCGTCACAAATTCCAGAGGTGAAAGCCTGCTCTATCTTCGCGGCGCATCTGACCGACAACTTGGGCTTTTTCTCAATGGTGCCCCCCTCAATATCGGCTGGGATAATCGAATGGATTTGTCATTGATTCCCACATCCATTGTGGGTTCTATGAATATTTCTGGGGCTGGTGGGTCAATCCTCTACGGGCCAAATGCGATGGGTGGAGTGCTAAATATTCTTACTCGTGAGAGAAAAGAAGACGGCTTTGGTGGAATTGTGAAAATTGATGGCAAGGAAGCAAATTCATATTCTGTGGATGCTTCTTTGGGTGGAAAAGACGGTAGCTTCTCTTGGTTGGCAAATGCCCAAAAGCAGAACTCCGATGGTTTTTTAATATCGAAGAATCACGAAGGTTTGGTAAATCAAAGAGAAGATTTAAAAATGGCAAATAACACTGACAGGAATTTTTATTCATATTTTGCCAATGCTGAATATAAATTTGCTGAGAACAAAGAAGATGAGGATTGCAAGAAATCTAATGCTATTGGACTTTCGCTTCTTGGGTTTGGTGGCGAAAAGGGTGTTTCATCACAGCCAAGAGGAGAGAAAACTAGGTTTTGGAGATATGACGGGATCCAACGAAATATGGCAATACTCAATGGTTCATTTATTTTTTGTGGAAATACTATAAGAATAAGCTCTTGGCTTGATTCCTACGGTCAAACAATTAATAAATTCGCAAGCTCTGATTATTCTGAAATAAAGAAAAAAGCTGAGGAAGATGATTTGTCATACGGTGCTCATATTATTTACAATTTAGAATTAGGCGAAGGAGAAATAATTGATATTTCTTTATTAGCTCAAGATATTCAGCACACAAATATAAGTGACAATCAAGATTATGGGCAATATCTTTTCTCCTTTGGAGCTGAGTATAATCTTTCATTTAAAAAATTTACTTTGTCGGCTGGTGCTGCCTTCGATATGACAGAGTATTATGAAACTGGTGAACATACCGGGCAAGAGGGAAAGCAAATGGACGACTATTCGCTAAGTTTTGGAGGAGTTTACAAACTGGGCAATAACAATAATTTATACGCAAATTATTCCCGTAAAACCCGTTTCCCCACAATGCGTGAGCAATTCGACGAAGCACTTGGCAAATTCTTTGTGAATCCAAATCTCTTGCCCGAAAAAGCAAACTCATTTGAGATTGGAAGTGATTTTAATTTTAATAAATTATCGCTAAAAAGTGCAGTCTTCTTTTCTCAATATTCAGACTTAATAGAAAAAAAAGATACTGTAATAGTTTCAGATAACAACAATGCTGAACCCTTAGAGACCAGAGTTAATCTCAGCAGCGGACGAGCCGGTGGAATTGAAATATCAGCTCTTTGGCAGGCTCACCGGCGACTCAACTTGTCGCTTATGACCACTTACATGTTTGCAGAAGGAAGGCAAGGTGAAAAGACAGTAAAACTTAACTATAAACCTCAAATCAAATTATTTTCGTATGCAGTACTCAAATTGCCATACCAGAGCGAAGTCCGTAGCGAGATTGATTACGAAGGCACTCAGTGGTATGATGCCCAAGAGCTACCCCCCTCTCTTGTGCTAAATCTAAGACTCGGGCATAAAATAATCTTTGAATCAACGGTGCTAGACCTTTATTTGCGTCTCAATAATTTGCTGGACGAAGCCCGTTATTCAAAAATTGGAATTCCAGAATCTGGCCGCACAATTATGGCTGGTACTTCATTTATTTTTTGATTAACATTGTAAACAATATTTTGTAATAAAATTCGTAGATTGAAATTCATTAAAATACTATAAAAATATAAAAACGAAAGGATACCAAATCATGGCTTATAAATTACCTGAACTAAAATACGGCTACGACGCACTCGAGCCTCATATCGACGCTCGCACGATGGAAATACACCATTCTAAACATCACGCAGCATATACAAATAATTTTAACCTAGCACTCCAAGCCGCTGGACTTGAATCGGAATCAATAGAAGATCTGATGAAGAATATGTCAAAATATCCAGCTGCGGTTTGCAATAATCTGGGTGGATTCTACAATCATTCTTTTTTTTGGGATAATCTTTCGCCAAATGGCGGAGGTGAGCCAGCCGGAGAATTGATGGAGGCAATCAATCGTGATTTTGGCTCTTTTGAGAATTTTAAGTCAGAATTTACCAAAGCGGCGACAACCCGTTTTGGATCTGGTTGGGCTTGGCTTTGCTCAGAAAATGGAAAGCTTTCTGTTTGTTCAACTCCAAACCAAGTGAACCCTCTCATGGACATCTCTAATTGCAATGGGACACCAATCCTTACAATCGATGTCTGGGAACATGCCTATTATCTCAATTACCAAAACCGTCGCCCCGATTTCATTTCCGCATTTTGGAATGTGGTTGATTGGGCGGAAGTTGCATGCAGGTTTAACCAATCTTTGCTTCTATGATATATACTAAACATAAATTGTGAAAGTGAATAATTATAAATTCTTAAAGCTACTTGCCTTAATATTTGGTACACTTTTCATTTTCTCATGCGAGAGAACACCAAATCCAAACTATCTTCCGCAGAATTTAGCAATGCCAAGGGAAGCTCCTTGGGAGGCAACCATTTATTCCATTGATGAAATGGAACAATTCTTTACAGATGTAGATTATAATAGTCTGAAAAGTATTTTTGTTTCGCTTGATGGAAGCGATGGCTCAGGAGATGGGAGTGAATCTAATCCATACAGAACGCTTAAATACACACTAAAGCAAAAAGCACTAGCCGGTTCGATAGTCAGAGTAAAGGCAGGAGTTTACATTGAAGATGTTATCAATATTGAAACTTATGCTAGCAAAGAAAAACCAGTAGTTATTTACTCCGAAGATGGGATTGGCAAGGCTGTTATCGACGGCAATAATTCTACTGAGAATCTTTTTGTTGTAAGCGGGCAACACATTGTAATTGATGGATTTGAGATAAAAAATTGCACTGGTTATGGGATTGGAATATTTCCAAAATATGACCCAGAGGAACAAGAAAAAGACAGCTATTGTATTGTCAGGAACAATATTATTCATCACACCGGAAGAGATGCCGTCAAGAGTGCCCATGTAAACTTTCTTCTGATTGAGAATAACGACATTTCGCAAGTTCAACACACACAACAATATGATGATTGTATCGATGGAGTGGCAGTCTATCACACAATCTGCCGAAATAATTATCTCCATGACAATGGCGGCGGAACAGGTGGATATTTCAAAGGTGGGAGTGCAAACAATATCTGGTACAATAATATAATTGAAAATTGTGGCGATGCCGTTGATACCGAGACCAATGGTGCGGGCTTGAACATTGGAGGATGGGGGGCGTTTTAGTTGGCGGGACAATGCTTGGTATGATTATCCATCTGGATATGAACAGTTGGTTTTCAACAATGTATTTATTAATTGCGAGATGGCAGGCATTAGCATCGGTGCGTCACAAAATAGTCAGATATTTAATAATTCATTCTATAATTGTGGGTATAATAATAGTTACCCTGGTTCAGGAGCAATTATACGAGTACCTGAACCCGATAATATAGCCACAAAAAACATAGACATTTTCAACAATGTAGTCTACAATGATTCCCAGCACCCTTTTGTCCAATTCTTCAAAGACCTTGCCAAAGACAATCCAAGCGGTGCAATTCGGCATGGTTACAATACAATCTATTCAGAGGGCGTGAGTCCGAAGTGGGGCTACCCCAACTCGGCAGACTCCAGCGAAGAGATAAAAGATCCAATGTTTACCAACCCATCTGCTGGTAATCTGACATTGTTAGAAGGAAGCCCAGCCATCAATTCTGGGAAAAGCCTTGGGAGGGTACTTTTTGATTTTAATATGAACCAAAGACCAATTGGCGACAAATATGACAGGGGTGCTTATGAGAAATAAATACAAAGCATCTCTTTTGTTAGTTGCGGTTTTACTTCTGATATTCCCATTGGAGTCTTATTCTGAGGAAAAGTCAAATGACTCGACAAGATTTTCCGATGGCGTTATTGGAATATCTGGGGCAATGAACAGCAAATATATTTACCCAGTTGTTGGAATAAGATATTACACTGATAGATTTATCTGGGATGATAAATTCCGTTTGCGATTCGATTATGAAGGTTACCGCATAACAAAATACATATTACCAGAATACCAACGGCTGCTCTGGCAAACCGATTACAAAATAGAGTTAGAGAAAAAAGGTGATTACCAGCACTGGCTTTTGCCAAAAGTTGGGTTTGCCTTAATATTCGATGTCTACGACGAGGGGACACCCTATTTATGGTTTAGTTACTCGCCCAACATTGGTCTTGATTATATTGCCAAATATAAAGATTTTCACTTTCTGGCAAGCAACACAATCTCTTTTTTCTCCGATGGGCTTTGGTATGAATTCAAGCCCGAAATCTCATACAATATTTATGGACATTTTCATTTGAGTGCAAGTATAAATATCATATTTGCCAATACTTATAATGGAAATTCTGATATTGGTCTTTTTCCTGGGCTTAGCATTCTTCTGCAAGATTTTTAGAAAGTAAAAATTAATCAGAAAACTTATATTTAAAGATTCACTTTGACACACTTTGTTACATTTGAAAATTAAAATGCTATATTAAGCCTCTGGAATTTAACTCTTAGGGGCTTTTTATTTTTGACAATTACAAGAACATATAAAAATGAGAAATATAGGACTTTTCCCACTTGAAATTGTGCTTTTTCCAGAGTCAATTTTCCCGCTTCACATTTACGAGGAGCGGTATAAGGGATTGATTAACAAATGTATCGACAATGATGAAGAGTTTGGAGTAAATCTTATTTTCCAGAATAAAATGCACGACGTGGGTACGACGGCAAAGCTAGTCAATGTGCTGAAAAAATATGATGATGGTAAGTTAGATATAAATATTATGGGATTGCAAAGATATAAGCTCAACAGCTTTTCCGATGGAGAAGAAAAATGGTTTACAGGTGAAATCGAATATGTTTTCGACAAAGAAGAGCCACTAGATGAGCTTTTATTGCTTGAAGCCTTAAAATTATTTAACGAGTTGGTAGATAAAATTAAGATTGTAAACATCAACAAAATATTATACGAAGAAATCACAACAGAACTACCCTCTTTTCTCATTGCTCAAAAATCAGGTCTCAGTCCAATCCAAAAACAAGAATTACTCGAGATGCACTCTGAGAATCACAGACTAGCATTCCTTAAAAAACATCTCAAAACAGTTATCCCAGTTTTGCAAGAGGCTTTCCAAATTGACAAGATTGTCAAAAATGACGGTTACATCTTACCTCAACAATTCTAACACATTTTACCTGTGTTCACCTATGAAGAAATTTCCGAAAATAATGGGAATATTAAACATCACAAGTGATTCATTCTCTGATGGTGGAGATTTTCTTTCCGAAGAAAGTGCGATGAAAAAAGCACTTGAGATGATTGACCATGATGCCGATATAATTGACATTGGAGCCGAAAGTACAAGGCCAGGAGCACGCGCACTTGAAGAAAAAGTGGAATTAGAAAGAATCATCTCGATTGTAAAGAAAATAAAACATGCCCGCTCGTCGTCTGTAATCTCAATCGACACAAGCAAATATGAAGTGGCACGGCAATCACTCGAATTGGGTGCTGATATTATTAACGATGTCTCTGGCTTGGTTTCCGAACCAAGGCTGGCGGAATTAAGTGCCGAGTATAATGTCCCGTTAATTTTAATGCACGCAAAAGGCACCCCCAGAACTATGCAGGAAAATCCCAAATATGAGAATGTGAGTGGGGAGGTCTATGGTTTTCTCCATCGACAGAAGAATTTAGCTCATCTACTTGGTGCAAAGAAAGTGATGATTGATGTTGGGATTGGCTTTGGGAAGAACGACATTCATAATTGGGAGTTGCTCAAAAGTTTGGCAATGTTCAATAAAATAGCACCGCAAGTTCTAGGAATTTCACGCAAATCATTTATCGGGCGTAGCTTCGGGATTGACAATCCCAAGGAGCGTGACATTGCAACTATGCTCATTCATTCGCTCTTACTCGGTGCCGATATTGAGATAATCAGGGTTCACGATATTGGGACTGCTATTTTGCTCAAAAAGATTTTTAATTATTTAAACAATTAAACTGGGACATTTCCCCAGTAAAAGTGTTATTATTATATATATGAGTAGATTTTATTTAATAGGCTTGTTGGCGTTAGTATTTATACTAAGCGGGTGTGATTTCTGCCCCGATGGAAATGGCAGGAGTTCTGAGACTGGGAACAGAATTTATTTTACGACAGTTAGTGTCAATTCTGACGAAAACACAATATTCTACTATGAGGAAAGCAATAATTATTATGATTCTTTTTTAAATGGGTACAGCCTCAGCCCAAATTATTCTAGCCAAATATTGCTTTGTACTATAGTAAATGAAGACGGTTTCTATGATTTAAAATATTATGATTTGTCTCTAGATTTGCTCTTTGATATAAGTAATGGCGATGTGGAATTCCCGAATTTGAATGCTAATCTTTCTGGTGACGGGAAATTTCTTGTGTTTAATGATTCCGATGGAGTGGTTTATAAAACTGATTTGTCTAATAATTTTGAAATACTAAGAAATAACTCTGATGTTGGTTTTGGTTTATTTATTTCGCCAGACAATAGTAAAATATTATTGAAGAATAATATTTCTGGTGAGTATGAAGTGATTTCGGTGGATGGCGATTTGATTCTTTCATTTACTTTGCCTCTGAGGGCAACAGAGTCCGAAATTTCTTTTGCATGGGAGGGAGACTCTGATGGACTTGTATTTGCAGAAAGTACTGAGAAAGGAATTTTTGGAAATATAGATTTGGATGGACAGAAAAAAGAGTTTACACTTTTAAATTTCCACCCAACAAGTTGTTTTTATCTCAGCCAAAGCGAGATTGGTTTGGTTTCTGGCGGTGGTGGGATCTTTATTTTCGACATTAGCACTCAAAGATTATACGAACTTGAAGCCGGCGGTGGCTACGAGAATGCCCGTGTTGAGTATAATATATTAGAGAATAAACTTGTTGTATTGCAAATTGATAAAGACCCTAGATTTAGTATTCTTTGGACCTCAAAGCTCATTGATTCTAAGATAGTTGAGAGAAAAATAATAAGCAGTGGGGTGGTAAATTTTATTTCTAAGATGTGAGGAATTATTTTTAGCAGATTTTTTAGTAGATGATGAGTAAGAAGAAAAAATATAAAAATGCAGAACTATTCAAGATGCTCAAAGGGAAACCTAGGGAATCTAAGACTGCGTTTACATACATTTACGATACACATTCGCCCCGGATTTATGCCTACTGCTTGCGTATGTCTGGAAATGAGGAAGATGCAAATGATATATTCCAAGATGTGTTTTATAAGTTTTTTGATTCGATAAGAAAGCTAAATCATCTTGAAAATATTCCAGGGTTTCTGATTAGAATAGCTAGAAATCTCTGGCTTAACCACAAAAGAGCACAGAAGGTGCATTATAACTCAATAGAGTTTGATGATTCTGTATACGAGAGTGGTTACGAGAAAAAAGAATTACTCGACCTCATCCGAAATGCAATCGAACTACTTGATCCAAATTATAAAGAAATTTTTATTCTGAGACAATACCAAGGTCTCTCCTACGCAGAAATCTCAGAAATAACAGGTATAAACCAAACGCTTGCCAAGAATAAATTCTGGCGAGCAAAAGAAAGAATCAAGAAAATTCTTTCGCCCTATTTAATAGATATAGAAAATAACTCTTAGGCAAAATTATGTCAAATGAAAAAAAAATACACGAAATGTTGGATAGAGGTCTGAGCGACACAGATCAACAACAACTCTTCTCAGACCTTAGCACCTCGCCCCGGCTCAGAGACGAGTTCAATATGCAGCTTGATATTCACAATATCACAAAAGAAGACATGTACTCGATAGCTCCACCGAAGAATATCACTGGGGCAATTTTCACTGGGCTTGGGTTTTCTGGTGTTGCGAGCATTCCTTGGTGGTCACGGCTTTCTTCCAATTACATCGGCTTGGGGCTTAGTGCTTTTTTTGCATCTGTTTTAACTTTTTGGTTTACCACAAACTCCGACACACTTATTGTAGATGGGAACATAAACAGTGATTCAAAAAGATTGAGCGAGCAAGTTCTTATGCCTCAGACCTTTAGCACTCTTCAACCCAAAAATCAAAAACAAGAGCTCAGTAATAATACACCAAATAATATGAACTCATTACCACTTCAGAAAACTACAATTACTTCCAACAATTCCAATTTGAGTAAATCTAATTTTATTAAATCATCTGAGGGAAATATTTTTGACACCAGCCTGATTAGCGTTGGGGCTGAGCTTGTGGAGATGCTAAAATCTGGGCTTGGTTCCATTGGCTTAGCCCGGGAAGAAAATACCGATGTGTTGGCTCAGAGTTCAATGGCAGAAGGCACAAGAAAGAATAATTTCTATTCAAAACAAGAAAGCATAACAAAAAATAAAAGCAATAACTCGATTGAAATGACTTCCCAAAGTGATGTTTTGGCAAGCAATTCAAGCCCTTACTCTTCACTACCAACTTATTTTTCTAGTTCAAATGTTGATAATGGAAAATGGGTGCTGACAATTCGGAACATTTCCTCACCTAGTAAATTTGCTGATCTTGCATCGAGTTCTAGTGCATTGGTTAACACTATTTTTGGAGCACAATACCGTGTTTTCTCTTGGTGGAGTGTTGGCATTGAGGGTGGCTATGAATATTTCCCACAAGAATACTCAGTTGAAGTCGCTGGCAATATAGTTCAGAATTGGCAACAAAATCCAGATATTATCTGGGGTGGATTTGCAACTAATTTTGAGCATTCTAGTTTTGGGCTGAGAAATATTTTATTCCCTTATGCCCAATTTAGTGGCGGTTTCTCCGCAATGGGAACAATAACAAAAGGACAAATTGGACTAAAACTAAAACCACTTTCTAGCATAGCACTCTATGCCGCCTATGAGTATTCTTCACTTTGGTATGGAGTAAGGGGAACAAATTATGTTTCTGAAAAAGATGCTTACTCTCTTGGTTTCGCCTTTAGTTTCTGAAATATTTTTTTAGACAAAAATTAAGAACATAATATTGAAATTTATTTATTTACTTATTTCATTTTTGATTATCTCTTGCGAATGTGCCGATGAGTTTAATACAGACAGGGTGCATATTCCTTCTGAATTTGCCAATATTTCTGTGATAAACTTTTCTACTGGCGCCATTGATTTGGAATATAACAATATAGGCTTAGGCAATTTTGAACCCCTATCGGCTTTAAATGAATATAATAGAATTGAATCTGGCAACCCCATACTTAGCATTTCTGCCCAAGGACAAGGCGTGGGTTTATACTCGATTCCACTCAGCCTAGAAGAAGGCAAGTATTATACAGCACTAATTTTCAATTTCTCAAGATATAGAATCTTGATTTTCGGAGATGATTACAGTTTGATTAGCGGTGAGGACTTTATAATTCGCATAATCAATCTGGGCACCGAGGGTATTGTTTATAATTTCTCTAACAATAGTAACACGCTGACTGAGTTTGAGTCTGAGGAAATTACGGCAAGCCCAAGTAGTATTCTCGAGATAAATGGCGAGAGTATTGATTTATCGAGATTAAGTCCTGGCAGGGTGTATAATTTTATTTTAGATTCTAACAAAGATATTTTCCTATCACAATCATACAGGAAATAATTTATTCTCTTGTATAGCGTCTGCCCATGAGTTCTTGAATTGCATCTTGAACGGTTTTTCCTTGGTAGATGATCTCGTAGATTTTCTGGCAAATTGGCATCTCCACTTTATTTTTATCGGCTAGCTCTTTGATGGCTTTTGCGGTGAACACTCCTTCTGCTACGAAATTATAATTGTCAGAAATCTCTTGTAAACTTAGTCCACTGGCAAGCAATTCTCCAACTTTCCTATTTCTACTATGCTGGGAATAGCAGGTGACCACTAAATCTCCAAGACCAGAAAGTCCAGCAAATGTGGCTGGATCTCCACCCAAAACTGCTCCAAGGCGTGATATTTCCGCCAGCCCACGAGTGATGAGTCCAGCTTTGGCATTGTCACCGAGTGAATAGCCGTCGATGATTCCTGCGGCAATCGCCATTACATTTTTGACAGCCCCTCCGAGTTCTGTCCCCACAACATCGGATGAGGTATAGACTCTGAAAAAAGAATTAGAACTTGCCTCTTGGATAGATTGTGCAAGTGCAGAATTCATCGAAGCTACGACAATGGCGGTGGGTCTGTTTTTGCAGACTTCTTCTGCGTGACTGGGTCCGGTGAAAACAGCATAATTTTCCTCTGGCACACCCAAGTGCTTTGTGAAAATATCGAAAAGTCCAATATTTCGTTTTTGCTCAATTCCCTTTGAGCAGTTTACAACATTCATCCCTTTTAGTGAAATATTATGCTTGATATAAAATTCTGCTACAAATTGAGTCGGAACTGCGTTGAATACAAAATCATAAACAGGCTTGTACTCCTTGAGAGATTTGCATATTATGTTGGAATTTAATTTGTACCCGTCAAGGTATTTGCTGTTAATGTGGCTTGAGTTTATTTCTCCAACCAAAGACTCATCACGAGAGAAAAGATGAGACTCGTTCCCAGTATCTGCCACAAGGTTTGCCATTGCAGTTCCCCAAGAACCGGCACCAATCACTGCTATTTTTTTGCTTTCTTTCATTTCTTACCAAATATTTTTAAAATCCAAAGCTTTTCAAATCTATTTTCGGTTCCGGCAATCAATCTTTTAATATTTTCTTTGTGTGTAATTAGCACAACAACACCCAGCAATATAAAGAAATATAAAATATAATCATATCCAGCAATATAATAATCGAACAATTTCATTCTTGCCAGAACTATGAGCGACATTGAGCAAGATCCGGCCATTGATGCAACAGAAATATAGCCAGTGGTAAATAATGCAAAGAAGAATATTATGAGTGCTACTCCAGTCTCGACAGGAGCAATAGCCAAAATTAAACCCATGGCAGTGTTCACACCCTTGCCACCTTTGAACTTTACAAATATAGAGAAAATGTGGCCAAACATTGCCGTAAACCCAATGGCAAGTTGGCAAAGAACTAGAATGTCTGGGGCAAGCTCTTCGCCCAAGAACAAATCATAATTATATGTGAAAAAGACAATCGGGAACCAAGACTTGAAAATATCAATGGCTTGGACTGCTATTCCCCATTTTGTACCTAAGACTCGGAAGACATTGGTAGACCCCATGTTGCCACTGCCTTTGCTTCGAACGTCAAAGCCAAAGAATAACTTACTGATTAGAACCCCTGTGGGAATTGATCCCAGGAGGTATGTAAACAAGAAATAAAGTGCTAAACCGATAATAAACCTCTTTGTCTCTGTGACTTTAATATTTTTAGCTAAATACTAGCACACAGTTGGACTCTGCAATAGCACTGACTAATGCTTCTCTGCCATAAGAATAAAGCTCACCACTAGAGCTGGCCAAATTGCTCGAAACCACTGATGCTGATATTGTTATATTAAACTGTTTCTGGGAAAATTCTAATTGTGCAAGTGCTATCTCATTTTTTATCTTCTCGGCCCAAAACTTTGCTTTTTGTTCGTCAAATCCATTGAGAATTACGGCATAAATATCTGGTTCGCTTCTTGCAAAAACATCGAAAGATCTTTTCATTCGAATTATAATTTGTTCTACCTTATGATTAATTAGGCGTTTGCGTTCGTCATAAATCTCAGATTGAAGAGCGTCATAATGGTCTACTGAAATTAAAACCAAACAAAATAGATTAGCTAAATCTTTTGCCTTATCCATTTCTTCCTCTAGTCTAAGGGTAAAACCAGAGGAATTGAGTACCGCAGCACCCCCCCTTTGGTAAACTGACCCTGTCTGGAATGTTTGGAGCATATTGAGTCTTTGGAGCGATTGGGCCGAAGATACACAAAGCCGAGTCAGAAGACTGGTATCATCTGGTGTAATATCATGGACTCCACGGCTGAGAATAAACAATGCACCGAAATTTGTGTCAGAGCAAATAATAGGAATTGCCAGACAATGAGAAAATGCAGGAAGAACTTCGCCAGTATTTGCAAGACAATCAAAATCTCCTATGCTTTCAACCAAAAGAGTCGCACGCCTGTTAATTGAATGGGCAATGAGTGAGGATTCGTCGATGTGACTGCCAATTAACTTGTCCAATAAAATACCTTCGGAAGTAATCCCGCAAACATTCCAACCAGCTTTTTCGTAATCCCAAGATATTGTCCCAGATACCACAGGTTCTAAAATATTGTGCGAGGATTCCCTTAGTTCTTTTAGGATTAAACTAGGGTTTGCTTCATTGCTTGAAGCCAAATTGTTGAAGTTTGAAATTGTTTCAAGTATTTGTGCCGATTGTATTAAATCATATTTTTCTATATAGGAACCGATGAGTGTTGCAATGAGTTGGGTAAAATGCCCTAAGAAATTTACTATTATTCTGTCGAATGCGTCCCCCTCAGATGAATCAGCACAAATAATGCCTATTGTGTCGCCACGATAAAAAACAGGAACACCTATAAATGAGCCTATCTCAACAGGGCAGTTGTAATATGGAATAAGATCTTCTACAGCATTTGGATTTATTTCAGCAAGAATCTCAGGCTTTGCCTTGGAAAGAATTTGGCTGATAATGTCTGTTGAGGATTTAAACTTCATATTGGTGTTGATAAGCTCTGGTGTATCTGTGAGGTGAGCATCTAACTTTATTTCGCCCGTGCGATGGTTGTACAGCAGAAATGAAACAGTTTTGGTATTGCTCACAGAACGCACGGCTAATAAAATACGATAGAGGCAATACTCAAATTCTTTTCGTGGTTCATCTCCATGGGGTGGTGCTTCTTCCATCAGATGATTAAGCGTTAGGTCTATTTTTTTATTAATGTATTGAGCCGTATTTTCATTTATCTCTTCTGGAATTTCTATAGTTTTTGATAATGATTCAGATTCAGCAATAGAATCTTCTTTAGTGTCATTGCTAGGTTTATTCTTTTGAAGATTAGCTTCTCGCTCGGACTTAATAGATTTTGCTAAATTCTCCGAACGGGTCTCATTGGCAATTGTTTTGCCCTCACTCTTTGATTCTGATTTCACCTTCCCAACAATTCTAAATCCATCATCGAAACTTTGAGGAGTATTGGTGGGAGGTGAT
Organism: Bacteroidota bacterium; assembly: GCA_024280675.1. Taxonomy (GTDB): domain Bacteria; phylum Bacteroidota; class Ignavibacteria; order Kapaibacteriales; family UBA2268; genus JAJRPT01. Next base: position 5,816 of record JAJRPT010000189.1, on the reverse strand, counting down.
TTGATTTCTTGAATAAGAACACCTTGATTTGTGGAGTCTTTCTCAATTTCTTCTTTGAACCCCTCTATTGTTTTTCTGGTTGCAGTGGAGTCTGTCTTCGTCGTTACCTTAAAATTAGGAGCGGGAGTGTTAGATTTGAACCTGGAGTCTACAAAATCACCCATGCGTTTGGAAATTACCATCACAAAGGAAATTATTCCAATAATACCGATTCCTGCACCAATTAGGCGAAGAGCAGTGACATCCATGAAAATAGCAACAAATATCCCAATCAGTATTAGAGCAACTGTGAGTATATCACCTGGGGATAATAACTTGAGTAGGTTCTTGTTCTTTGACATTAGAGTGATGTTATGCAATTTCAGAAATCATAAATTACAAAATTGATTACTTTAATTCCATCTCTATTTTTGCACATTTTGTTTTACGCCCGTGGGTGGGCATTCTTGTACTGTTTTCTTATTCGGTCGGTGGAGGTATGAGTATAGATTTGAGTGGTGGAAAGAGAAGCATGACCCAGCATCTCAGACACAGAATTAATATCGGCCCCCTCGTCCATCAGATGAGTCGCAAAGCTATGACGCAGAACATGGGGACTTTTTTGGGGGGAGCTACAAAAACCTTGCATTGCCTTGTTTACCATCCTCCAAGCACACACACTAGCCAACTTGCCACCTGATTTACTGAGAAACAAATGATTGATTTTCCCTTTATTTAAACTGTGTCTCAAGTGCATATATTTCTGGACAGACAAAATAGACATTTCACCAAGAGGAATAATCCTCTCTTTATTTCCTTTGCCCCTCACTTTCACTAATTTCTGAGGAAAATCCAAATCACTTGGAACTAAATTCAATGCCTCAGAAATCCTCAAGCCAGAACCATAAATCAGCTCAAAGAGTGCTTCATTCCTAGCTCCAAGTGGAGTTGTGTTATCGAATTGCCTGATTATATCCGAAAGCTCATTCTGTTGGATAAAGCTCGGAAGTCGCTTCTCGCCCTTTGGAATATTAATTGAAGAGCTTGGGTTATCGCTAATCAAATCCTGAGTAACACAAAATTTAAAGAATGATTTCACAGCACTCATTTTCATTCTTATGGAACTCTTTGAAATTCCATTATCGTGCAAGTATCCCAAAAACGGACGAATGTCATCTGCTTCAATCATTTTAATATCTGGGTCTGTGTCGAAATCCAGTGCGAAATAATCACGGAACTGACAAAGGGCAATAAGATAGGCAGTCTGAGAATGTTTAGAATAATTCTGAGTCTGGGTGTGCAATATAAATTTTTCTATTGAAAGCGATAGTTTCATAAGATGACTGATATGCAATAATATTGCCACCTTTATTAGCTACTTTCTAAGAAAAAATATTGACGGCATTCCCGAAAAAGAATCTATAAAATTTTAGTTAAATTAATCGTATATTTGGAATTAAATAAAATGAATACTTCAAATATAAACTAAGGTGTTATAGTGCGAAACTTATTAGTCCTCTTGGTGCTTTTCTCACCAGTCTTTTTACTCTCGGAAGAATCACGCATCCTCCGATTTCCCAATTCTTCTCAAACTGAGATAGCTTTTGTTCACGCAGGTGATGTGTTCACAGTCCCAATTTCTGGTGGAGTGGCACGCCGAATAAGCACTGACAAAGGAATTGAGCTTTACCCAAGATTCTCTCCAGATGGGAAAACTATTGCCTTTACTGCTCAATATGATGGAAATAATGAAATTTATACTATCAACTCAAAAGGTGGTGAGCCAAAACGCATCACCTACTCGGTCGATGTGGGTGAGATGCCGGAGCGTATGGGCCCCGACAAAATAATAATGCAGTGGACCGATTCTGAGAATATAATGTATCGTGGAAGAGGGCAATCTTGGCACGCTTGGAGTGGACTCATGTTCACTTCAAACATTAACGGTGGCTTGCCAAATAAATTAGCACTAGACCAAGCGGGTTACGGCTATATGTCTCCAGACGGAAAGAAAATTGCATACAACAGAGTCTTTCGTGAATACAGAACTTGGAAACGTTATCGTGGCGGTCAAACCGATGACATTTGGATTTATGATTGGGCATCGGGTGAGTTAGATAATATTACAAATAGCTCAGCCCAAGATGTGATGCCAATGTGGAGCGGAAATAAAATTTATTTCCATTCGGACAGGACTGGAGTTATGAATATTTATGTTTATGACCTAGGCACAAAACAAACTAAGACAGTTACTAATTTCACTGAGTTTGATGTTAAGTTTGCCTCTCTTGGAGCAAAGCATATTGCACTAGAAAATGCTGGATATATTTATTTGATTGACCTTGCAACTGATAAAATGAACAAAGTTTCTGTTGAAATTCATGAGGATTTCCCAGACGCTAGACCTGAAATTGTTTCTGCAGAAAAGCGAATATCAAGTGCTTCACTTTCGCCCGATGGCAAGACTGCGGTGGTAACAGCACGTGGGAACATTTACTCTGTACCAGAGAAAAAAGGAAATGTACATATTCTAACAGAAACTTCTGGCGTGCATGAGCGTGGTGCTTCTTGGTCTCCAGACGGGAAATGGATTGCTTTCATTTCTGATGAAACAGGTGAAGATGAAATATTTATCATGCGGTCAGATGGAACAGAAAAAACTAAACTTACAAAAAATGCAGAATCATATAAATTTAGTGTTCTTTGGTCGCCCGATTCCAAAAAAATCTTGTTCACCGATAAATCTTTGAAACTCAGCTATGTAAATGTCAAATCAAAGAAAGTTACAGTTGTTGCAAAATCAAAGCAGTGGGAAATTCGTGATTTTTCTTGGTCTCCAGACTCACGTTGGATTGCATTTTCGGATCAAGTCAATGAAGGATTCTCTATTTGCAATATTTATAGTATTAAGTCAAAGAAAATTACACAAGTGAGTGATGAGTTCTACAACTCTTACTATCCAGTTTTTGCTCCAAGCGGTGATTACTTGTTCTTTGTCTCAGACAGGACTTTTCGGGCAAGGGTTGGAGCTTTTGAATGGAATTTCCAATATCAAGACATGAGCAAGATTTATGGCTTAACACTCAAAAAAGGACTAGAGTCCCCATTTAATTATGAGTCGGATGAATATGATTACTCTGAAAAAGAGGACGAAGACAAATTCCAAGAAGACAAAGATAAAAAGGGCAAGGATGAAGAGATAAAAGTAGAGATTGATTTGGATGGGATTTCCCAGAGGATATTTGAATTGCCACTTGGTGCTGGACGCTACGGCAATCTTTACCCAACAAAAGACAATAAGCTCTACTACATTAAAGGATCGAGTGGCAAGGCAATGAAAACATTCTACTATGATTTCAAAGCAAAAAAAGAAAATGAGCTGGGTGATTTCACAGCTTGGGACATCTCACAAGACGAAAAGAAAATACTCGTTCTGAAAAAAGGTGAGTTGTTTACCGAAGATTTAAAAGGAAGTGTGAAATTAACTAATAAATTAAAAACGTCTGAAATGAAACAAACCCTTGACCGCACGGCCGAGTGGGGTCAAGTTTTTGCAGAGGCTCATCGCCAGATGAAGCATTTCTTCTACGACCCAAACATGCACGGCGTGGATTGGGATGCCATGAAAAAAAGATATTCACAATTTCTGCCACACATTCATCATCGTACAGACCTCACATATATTATTGGAGAGATGATTGCCGAGCTTAATGTTGGTCACGCTTACGCCGGTGGCGGGGATGCACCTGAGATTGCTAAGGTAGGAATTGGACATTTGGGTGCCGAATATACAGCAGACGGCTCAGGATATTACAGGATTAACAAAATATTCCAAGGTAGGAATTGGGAAGAGAAGACACGCTCTCCACTTACAGAACCAGGGGTTGATGTGAGCGAAGGTCAATATCTTATTTCCATTAATGGCAAAGAGTTAAGCGAAAGCTACACTCCTTATTCAGCACTTGTTGGCAAGGCTAACGAGTATGTTGAAATTGAAGTGAGTAGCAATGCAAGTAATAAAAATACTAAGAAATATATGGTGAAAACGATTGCCAAGGAATCATTTCTGCGTTACTTCAACTGGGTTGAAGAAAATAGGATGAAGGTAGACAAGGCAACTAATGGCCGGGTTGGATACATTCACATCCCCGATATGGGATTGGGCAATGGGCTCAATGAGTTCTCGAAATATTTCTTCCCACAGACTCGCAAAGAGGCATTGATTATCGATGACAGATATAATGGCGGGGGCAATGTTTCGCCAATGATTATCGAAAGACTAAAGCGTGATTTGGCAATAGCTACAATGGCTCGCAATACCGAAGTTATTGGCGGAAAGCCAGTTGGTACAATGCCCGGTCCTGTTGTGTGTCTGATAAACGAGCTTTCGGCATCGGATGGGGATTTATTCCCTTATCAATTTAAAATTAACAATCTGGGTAAACTGATTGGCAAGCGTTCTTGGGGTGGTGTAATTGGTATTCGTGGATCTTTGCCTTTCCTCGATGGTGGATACATGACCCGGCCTGAGTTTGCAAATTTTGGACTAGACGGCACTTGGGTGCTTGAAGGAACTGGGCAAGCTCCTGATATCGAAGTAGATAATCACCCAGCCAGAATGGCAAAAGGAATCGACGACCAACTCAAGCGTGCAATCGAGGAAATACTAAAAGACATTAAGACAAACAAGAAAAGACAAATTCCAACTAAATTGCCAAAATGGGATGATAGGTCGAAGCCAAGTAAATAAGTTTTGAAATTATGAGCAACTCCTACTTGCTTGAAAAAGCCTTGTATATTATTGATGTATGAGGCTTTTTTTTATTGCCACTTAGCAATACTTTCTACGTATTTGGCAATAATATCAAACTCAAGATTTACCTCAGTTCCAACTCTTGATTTAGCAATGCTTGTCACCTCCGATGTGTGAGGAATGAGCGCCACAGTCATCTCTTTGTCTTTCAGTCGCGCAACCGTGAGCGAGATGCCGTCAATACAAATCGAGCCATGCTCAACTATATATTTTGAATATTTGCTCGGAAAAGAAATTGACATAAGTATACTAGAACCATCTTTTTTGATTTTGGTGACCTTGCCAAGGCAATCAACATGACCTTGAACCATGTGACCGCCCAAACGAGTACTCGGAAGAACAGCCCTCTCAAGATTAATTTTCTTTCCCACTTTAAAATTAGACAAAGTGGTTTTTCTAAGAGTTTCCTCAATGGCGACTACCTCAAAGTAGCCGTCCCCAAATTTCACCACAGTCTGGCAACATCCATTGAGCGAAACGGAATCATCAACCTTCAAATCACCCATAACATCACTCGCACTCACGGTAATTCTTCTAGCAGTTTTTTCGTTGCTGATTTTTATTATCTCACCAATCTCTTCAATTAATCCTGTGAACATATTTCTTGTTAATATTTTTCTATATAAAATAAATTGATAATCCAAATTACAAAAAAATAGAGGGAGTTTATTTTAACCCCAATTAAATTCACGCCAAGTATGACTTTATAAAACAAAGGTATGTTGTGTATGTGTACCTAGCGTTTAACTTCTCAGGTCTTCCCTCGGGGGAATGTCTGGTTGCGAACTCAGAGAGTGGCAATATAATCAAAATCTATCATACGCTTTTCAATATTTACTCTTATTAATCTAACTTTTAGCCTTGTGCCTATTCTGATTATTTTTTTTGAGTGCTGCCCAACAAATCTATATTTCTTTTCTTCAAAATTATAATAATCTCCTTTCACATCTTTTATCCGCACAAGACCTTCTGCCCAGAAATCATCAACCATCACAAAAACCCCATAAGACAAGACACCCGTGAC
>JAJRPT010000188.1 GCA_024280675.1 Bacteroidota bacterium | reverse complement strand
GCCCGTATTCAAAAAACGGGTATTTGAGTAAGTTGGCAATGATTACAAAAATGAGAAGTGAAAAACCATACTCCCCGCCAGCACGTGTCGATTGAACAATGTGGGAGGCACCGATGGCCGCACCAGCAAATAATATCCCAGGACCTATGCTTTGGAGAATGTTTTTTATTTTATTCATAAAAAAGAATCTGTGCTGTTAAAAGCCACAATGTAGCTTAAAATTCAGGATAGAATAAAATCCCAAACCTAACCGTTGAATAAATGTTTGAAATGTCAAGGGTGGAAACTATATTTTTCCCATCGACAACTCCTTCGTGTATTTCTGCTTGGTAACGACTTAACTCATTATTAAACCGAACTTCTCCTATCATACTTAAAGTGCCAATATTGTCAAAATAAATATTTCCCATCACACCAAGCCCGTATGCGATGCCAAACTGTGTTAATTCATTTTGAGTGAATTTGAGAATCCCATCATTCTCTATTAAATCATCGGTCTTGTCTTCGACCGAAAGTTTATTCAGATGGTAACTCATGCCAAGAGTTAGAAAAAAGTTCACCCGTGAATCAGGATTGGGTGTGATTGATACCACGGCATCGTAAATAAAATGCTCATTTACCAAAGGAAACTCAACTTTAAAATCTTCTATGTTATCAAGCAATGACTGGGCATCACGTACCGGTTTGTCGTTCTCTGAGTAGAAAAATGTAGTTCTTAAATTCATGTAATCAAACAGAAATACACTTATTTCACCGCCATAAGCAACTTGTGGATCGTGTGTGAATGCCTGCACGCCTTGGGGCCGGTACCTTCGCTCTATGATAGTGTTGGAGCCAGCAAAAATTCCAAAACCAAACAGCCTAGGGTACAGCTTCTTCACCACCAAAAGAGAATCCTCGTAATATTCATCGTCGTCATAGTATTTGTCATCATCTTCGTAATAATACTCTTCTTCCTCTTGGACCGACTGGGACATGCTTGCGTTAATGTTCAAAAGAAATACACCCAAAAACATTAACAGTGTCCCAAGTTTAAATAATTTTCTTGCATTTTCGCTTGTCATCTCTATTACCCTCTCCAATGGAATGTTTTTTATCTCAGCAATTTTCTCCGCTACAAATCTAACAAAAGATGGCTCATTCCTCTTCCCACGCTTTGGAACTGGACTCATATAAGGAGAGTCGGTCTCAATCATCAAATGCTCCAAAGGAATGAGGGCGACAAGCTCAGATAGTACGGACTTCTTAAACGTAATATTGCCAGTAAAAGATACAAGAAAGCCAAGATCAAGTGTTTTTTTCAGAGTTTCCAAATCAGACGAAAAACAATGGAATACTCCGCTTAAATTTCCGTCTTGGTTAATACCGACAATGTCTAAGACATCTTTGTCCGCCTCTCGGTTGTGGACTATGACCGGCAAGCCTCTTCTTTTAGCAATGTTAATCTGGGAATCAAACATTTCTTTTTGCTTATCCTTGGGGGCAAAATCATAATGATAATCAATCCCACACTCGCCTATTGCAACTACTTTCTTCTCAAAACTTAATTTCTCCACTAAATCTAATTCACCTTGACCAATATCGGAAACATTGTGAGGGTGAATGCCAATGCCACATGAAAGCATTTCATGGCTAGAAACAAGTTGCAATATTCCCTCAAACTCTTTAGGTTCAATCCCAGGGATGATGATATGCTCGACTCCAGATTCTTTAGCTCTTTGGATCACCTCTTCTCTGTCGGAGGAAAATCTATCAGTATTGATGTGGGCGTGCGTGTCTATCATAGGCTAGCCATCACCTCTTCGACATGACCTTTAACCCTCACCTTTGCCCAAGATTTGATGATGACACCAGCCTCGTCAATTAAGTAAGTTGTGCGGAATACACCCATGTATTTTCTGCCGTACATTGATTTCTCGCCCCAAACTCCATAAGATTGGCAAACACTTTTGTCTGGGTCGCTGAGGAGATGGAAATTTAAATTCTGTTTTGCTACAAATTTGTCGTGAGAGGCAAGCGAATCTGGACTAACTCCAATGACCACCGCTCCCGAAAATGTAATCCTCTCCATATTATCACGAAAATCACAAGCCTGGGTAGTGCAACCCGGAGTTTGGTCCTTTGGGTAAAAATATAAAATCAATTTCCTTCCCTTGAAATCATTCAAGCTAAGTTCTTCGCCCCCATCAATTTTTGCACTAAAATCAGGTGCTTTTATTCCATTTTCTAATACCATAATTCTTATCTTTATATTTATTACGTTTTTGATTTTTCTTACTAAATATATTCCACGTGCTAATGTCTTCGTCGGAAAGCACAATAATTTTGTCGCCCTCGGAGAAGAATATTTGATTTGATTTCTTAGGATTTACCACCACCCCATGGGCTAGAACAAACTCTTCTTTGGTCTTCTGAGCTGGATTTTTTAGCTTGTAGCCAATCGGGATTTGATCCTGCTGACGAGCCGATTCCATCACTGTGTAGAAATTTACAGCACGGTGAAGCTCGACATAATTCTCGGCTGGCATAATGTAGATTGACGGTGGACCAGCAGAAAATAATCCCTCGAATATTGTTTTAAGTTCCTTGTTCTCAGAAACCTGAGAAAGCATAAGTGAATCTAGCTTCACAGAAACTATGAAATCGTCTGTATGTGTTATCTCGGCCAACTGGCGGTTCCTATCGTCGAGCATCTCTGAGACTATGGAGAACTCATTGCCACTTCGGTCGGAAATATCTCTGAGATGAAGCAAAGTGTTGAGTGTGCGTGCGTCAGTTCCCTGAATATCAGATTCCTCGCCCGTATCGGTCATTGAAAGCACGATAATATGATCATAATTCTCAACCGTGAGCTGGTCTAGTATTTTACGGTTGGTCGTGTCACCATACCAGAATCTGACCGACTGATTCTCAAGATCTCCACAATGGAAGGCTAGCTGGTCTTCGGCATCTTTGTCTTCGGCAAGTATAGTTATCTTTGACCCAGCAACAACATACTGGTCAAGTTCATTGATTATGAGTGGGGCTCGCCTATTCCAACCAATTATCAATGTCGTCTCGGGCAAGGTTTCGTACTCCTTGTCATTTCTTCTCATCGCATCGTTGATTATCCCAAATTCATTAATACCAGATGTTGTGATAGTATCATCGTCTTCTGATATGGCAATTAATTTGTCGCCCTTTTCAATTAATTTATCAAACTTAGGCTTCATAAGCAATTCACCACTGCTCTTGCGAATCCCAATGATGGTTGAAGTATCATAGGAAAACATGGATTCTATGAACGTGCGACCTATGAGGTTTTCCTCCTCTTGGAAATATATCTCATCACCTGAGAAATCTAAAAGCTCAGTGAATACTACAGAAAGACCTGGCTGGCGACAGGTTTGGGCCGTGATTCTGGATATGAGATAATCAAATATTACAAGCTGAACCTCATCTTGCCCAGCAATCTCGGCTATTGGCACATTACGAGGGTCTCTGACCTCGGCAACAATATGGTATTTGTGTGGTGGCTCTGGTCGGTTGGGATTGTTTGTGATTGCCAAAATTGTCTTTATCACATAAGAATCAGGATCCTTTGTCTCGGGTGCTATGATGATGATTGAGCGTGCTTCGTGTGGGTTAATAATCTCAAGATCGTGTATGTCGATTGGATTGCCAGTACGGCACACAACTTTGGTATTGTTTGTTCTGCCTACGTGAATCTTTATCTCGTCTTCCATCTCGACTTTGTCTTTTTGTGCCAATATGGCAATGCACATATTCTTTTGATTTTCATTTGCAACAATGAGTTCGGAAATAATTGGAAATACCTGAAATGACCAGCCCAAAATTACTGTATGATTTTGCTCGACAACAAATGATTTCCCCTTTCTCAAATCGCTTATCTTGCGAATAACTGAACTGTTTACAATCGCAATCAATGTAGAAACCATGAACAAACCACCAACAGTTGCAAACAACATGAATGCTAGAAATTGCCAGTTGAGAGGATCATCTGATACCACACCAGGGTCAAGCATCCTGAGTATGATAATATAGAAAATGTCGAAAAATCCAACGTCATCTCCAAAATTTATGCCATTTACGGGTTCTCCATTGATTGGCACCGAAGATGTGTAGTACATCAGGACTGCAGTCAGAGACACAAGCAAGAAAACAGTCACCAAAAGCAACAAAAGAGGTGCTAAAGTGCTCTTGGACATTAAGTTGTCGAACTTATATTTTATCCATTGAGTGGATTTGCGTACAATCATAGGAAAACCAAAATATTATTTACATTTTATAATGTCAAAAGATAACTTTTTTATTTGTAATTATATTAATGAAGTGTGAAATTATTTTAAAATATTTATTTTTTTCGTAATATTTCCCGTCTCACTCTTGATATTTACAAAATATGTACCATTCCCTAAAGATAATTCTATATTTTTTATTCCGAGTAAACTTTTAATTTTCTCAGAATATAACAATCTGCCCCTCACATCATAAATCCCTAGCTCAAGGTTTTGCATAATCAAAGAAATAATACTTAGAGATTGATTATTCAACAAAGCAATTTTTACAATGTTATCTATATTTTTATCAGGATTTGAAACACTGTCGGGCGTGTAATCAAGACACTCTTTTAGCCTTTCCACAACAAAGGATTCTGATGAACCGGTCGCAATGCACAAACTGCACTCCTTCTCAGACTCCAGGCTCTGTTGGAAATTCACTCCAAGCAATATCGCAATATCACCTACCGAATCGTCTTGCGAGCTATTTTCCAAGGCATTTATTATATCAGATGAAGATGTAATAGAAGAATTAGAAGAAAATCCAGAAGATACAGCCACAGCATCAGCTTCCTTAGAAGCAAGGGCTACTCCAAGCCAAAGATTTTCATCTGGTGTGTAGGCCATTTGAGCGGCAATCCCACTATTGTCCAAAAAATAATCTTCTGAAGAAACCTTGGTCTTGTTGCTTAGGTAGTCGAAACTAATGTTTGCCATATCAAAATCGAAATACCACCCCAAGGAAGGCTCGGAAATTATTCCGCCATCGGATTCCAATTTTGCAATTATCTTTACAAAATCTTTTCCTTGCTCCAAAAATATCTGTTCAGTAATTTTTACTCCAAGTCGAGATTGAGCCTTTGAATCATCAAAAATAGAAACACCAATCTCGCCCTCATAATAACCCGATACCGAAGAGAAATCAGTCCAATTATTTGCTTGACTGCCATAATTTGCACTGACTATTTTGTTCTGAGAAGATGAGGCAACAAACAATCCACCCTCGAACAAAAAATTACCATACTCCTTACTATAAACCCCTTTACCATTTGCGAAGTAATTCCCATTGAAACCAATTTTACCGTCGTCGCCCATTGAAACTATATAAAAATCATTCTCGAAATCAGTCACCTCAGATGTCGGGACTATTGTCGTCTTTATAAAATCTCTGTAGCCGTTTTCGCCCTCAATATCAAGCCTAAGTACAAGGAAATTCACCTCACTCTTTTCTATCTTCACTAGGAAATCTTCAGGTACAATTTCTTCGCCCGAGGCAATCTCAATATTATTCTGAGCAGGGCTAATTACACTAATTGTATTTGTTTGGAACTCAAATGCAGTCCGCATTGAGATTTTGAGCAAGCCACTGCCTGCTAAATAATTCTTCAACTTAACCCTGATTCTAATTGTATCGCCTTTGTTGGGCTTTGGATTGAGCTTGCCATCCATTGAATAAATCTCCTTGCTCAAAAGCCTTAGCCCTGGCATGCTCATGGGATCGGCACTAACAACTTTTTCAAGATTCAGCCTACCAGAAATTAAGTCTTTATAAGCGGCATTCAGCCCAGAAATATCATCGGTGCATTGGCGAATGAACTCAATGATTTGATTGGCAGATAAATCAGGATGTAGCCCACGAGCAAGAGCTGCGGCGGCAGCCACAATAGGACTGGCAAAAGATGTCCCATTTAAGTTTGACTGGTATGAACTCAAAGATCCAGCCGATGTTGATACACTCTTCTGACCAGGTGCAATTATTCTATGGTGATCGCCCTTGAATCCATTCTGGTAAATAAAATCTTCTGGATCAGAAGACATAACCGAAAGCACCCCGTCATACCCAGCAGGATAATAATTGGGTCCGATTAAATCATTTGGCGTATTGCCATCAATATTTCCTGAACTTGCAATTATTACCACATCTCGAGCAACAGCATAATCGATGACAGACTGCTCGATTGGAGAATAAAGCGAGTTCCCACCCCAAGAACAATTAAGCACATCAAGCCCACGGTCG
>JAJRPT010000187.1 GCA_024280675.1 Bacteroidota bacterium | reverse complement strand
GCCAAATATTTCTCTTCTGCCTTTGACTCTAAGGTAATTTACCCAAACGAAGATAATGAATACAAAGATTTAATCGCAATGATATTTGAGCAAGAGGAGACTTCTAAATACATCTGCAGAAAACTATATCGCTGGTTTGTCAATAACAAAATTGATGAAAGCGTTGAATCAAAAATGATTGAACCAATGGCACAAATACTCAGAGACAATAATTTTGAAACAAAGCCAGTTATTCAAGCACTTCTAAAATCTCAACATTTCTATGATGAAAACATTATTGGATGTCTGATAAAAAACCCAATGGATTTTATCTATGGGATGTTTAAGCAATTCGGTTTAGAAATAATAGACAAGTCCGAGGATTCGCTCCAAGATACAATCAGAGCATACGATGTTGTAAAAAATGCGGGTGTGAATCTAGGGAGTATTCTACAGATGACACTGCTCGATCCTCCTGGGGTCGCAGGTTGGCCGTCCTATTACCAAGAGCCAGCCTTTAATAGGCTGTGGCTCAATTCGGTGACTATGTATTACCGGTTTCTGATAGGAGTTATTTTTGTCTATAAAGAACTCAAAATCAGAAGCCAAGGCGAAGAAGTTGTCGTCTCACTTGACTTGCTAAAGCACGCCAGCCAATACTCTGACCCTTCAGACCCGAATCTTCTTGTGAGTGAAGTTGCCGACTATATCTACCCGATTAAACTGACTGAAAAACAACTGACTTATTTAAAAGATAGCATTGTGTACCCTGGTGAGGAAGATTATGTTTGGTCTGGAATGTGGACTGCATATATTAACGACCCAGAAAATGAAAACATAAAAAAAACTGTTGAGGCAAGATTAACACATTTATTCGTCATTGCTATTTCATTAGCAGAATATCAAATATCATAGGAGAGATGAAAATGAAAAGACGTAATTTTATAAAAATTGCAGGTGCTGGAGCCACTATTCCTATATTATTTAATGGTATGAATCGCGTGGCAAAGGCTTCTCCTTTTGAAAACTCAAATGGCTTGCAATCAAGTGACAGGATATTGGTTTTGATAAATCTGGCAGGGGGAAATGACGGACTAAATACATTAATTCCTTTGGATCAATATGAGACACTAAGAAAAGTCCGTCCCGATGTCATTCATCCCCAAAGCTCAATCCTCAACATAAGCGACGGTTTGGGTTTGCATTCCTCACTCACTGGCTTCAAGGAGTTGTTCGAGCAAGAAAAATTGTGTGCGGTGCAAAACGTAGGATACCCATTGCAGAACCAGTCCCACTTTCGCTCGGCAGACATTTGGACTTCTGGCTCAACATCGACTGTTTATGAAGGCTCTGGTTGGCTGGGCAGATTCTTAGCATTAAGACATCCTGATTTCCCATCTTCTTATCCAAATTCACAGTTTACCGACCCGCTTTCCATAACCATGGGATCGGTCACCTCTAACACCTGCCAAGGTCAAATATATGATATGGGAATGGCGGTGGCCGAGATTGATGATGGTTCAAACATATTGATTGGCGGAACAGACACTCCGCCCGATACTTATGCTGGCGAGGAAATTCTTTTCATCAACACTCTGATGAGCCAAACTAATGAATATTTTGCGGTTATTAACCAAGCATTAGAGAGTGGCAATAACCTCTCCGAAAAATACCCTGAGGATGGAGAGAACCAACTTGCAAATAAATTAAAAACTGTTGCAAATCTAATCTCTGGTGGTTTGAACACTCAAGTATATGTAATCAATCATGGGGGATTTGACACTCACGCAAACCAAGTGAATATCGATGGTTTGACAGGTGCTCATGCTGATTTATTGGATGAATTGTCTGTGGCAGTTGCGGCATTCCAAGACGATATTGAAAAGCTAGGAGTAGCCGACCGTGTGCTTGGCATGACTTTCTCCGAATTTGGCAGACGAATCGTCTCGAACGCATCGCTGGGAACAGACCACGGGTCTGCGGCTCCTTTGTTTTTATTTGGAACAAGCGTAAACCCAACTGTGCTGGGCAATAACCCTGTCATAGATCCTGATGTAGAAGTTTTCCACAATCTTGAATGGGAGTTTGATTTTAAATCAATTTATTGGAGTGTTCTCCGGGATTGGTTTAGCCTTTCAGAATCTGAGCTAGAAACTTTATTGTTTGGCACATTTGACTATTTGCCAGTCCTAAAGCAAGGCATAGGAAGTGCTTCTGAGCTTGATATAGCTAAGGATTTACGCATTGAAAACATATACCCGAACCCAATTAGAGATTATTCAAGATTGAATTTTTATTCATCCGAATCTTGGTTGAAGGCCAGCGTTTTAGATCTCCAAGGCAGAGAAATGAAGGTGTTGGCAGACAAGCACTTTTCGGCAAACTACCACACAATGAACTTTTATCTAGGTGATTTACCGCAAGCACATTATATTTTGAAATTGCAAAACTCAAGCGGGGTCGTAACGCAAAATATTGTGCTAGTGAAATAAAATTTTCATATATTCGTTTGAGTGTTTCTTTACACAAAAACAAACCATACTTAAATGAAAAATAGAATTAAGCTACTTGTCTTGTTACTTATTTTATCATTCTCGATATTTCCGAATGTTTATTCGGAAGAAGAGCATCACAATGCCGATAATAAATTAGAGCTAAACGATGGCAAACGATGGCTTGCTAACTCCGAAACTACGAGTTCTATTTCAAATATGATAGTCTTAATGGATGGTTTTGAGGCTAAAGAAGATCCTAAAGCCTACAAAGAATTATCAAAGAAAATACAATCTGAGTTTGACTTTATTATCAAATCTTGCTCCATGACCGGCAAGGCACATGACCAGTTGCACAATTACATCATACCTTTGATTTCACTCATCGAAGAGCTAGGGTCACCAAATCTCAAGACTTGTAAGGCCGGATTTAATAATTTAAAAAAGCACCTTGGCAAGTATGAAAAATATTTTGAGTGAATTCTTTACTTTTCTTATCAATAATCACTAGATCAAGAAAAGTCCATTCTATTATAATTCCTTTTTTTTAAATTGAGTTCTAATTTAATTTCAATTTAGGATAAATGTTTTTAGAATTTGATGGAATAAAATATAATAATAATTCCAAAAGTCACACCAACGACAAACTCACTTGCGAAGAAATTCTGGAGATCTCAATAAATGGCTCTAGATTTTTAACCACAATGCGAACCCCTGGAAGCGATAAGCAGCTCATAAGTGGGCTTTTGTATTCCGAAGATGTTTACAGAGATTTAGTGCACAAGCTGCATATTGATTTCAAGCGTAGCGATGACATCACAATGGCCGCAAATGTAACTATTGCAGAGGATTTGCTTTGCAAAGGTATTAACAGTAGCCGTAATATTTTGTCTGTTTCATCTTGTGGAATTTGCGGAAAACGTGAGATTGAGGACATCTCTACTTTTGGAGATCGTTTAATCACAGATAAAAAAATAAAAATTGCTATATTGTATAGAATGTTTGCTCAGATGGAAAAGAACCAATATATATTTCGGCATACGGGTGGGTCGCACGCCTCGGCTGCATTCGATTGCGAGGGGAATTTACTTAGTATAAACGAAGATATTGGCAGGCACAATGCAGTGGACAAAGTTATTGGAGATCTGATAATAAACAAAAAGCTACGGGATGCTTTTTGCATTATTGTAAGCGGTAGAGTTTCTTTTGAAATAATTGCAAAAGCATTTTCTGCTAAAATTCCAATTCTTGCTGCGGTTTCGGCTCCATCTTCTTTGTCGCTTGCTTATGCAAGAGAATTGGGAATTACATTGCTTGGATTTTGCAGAGGAGAAAAAGCTACTTGCTATGCAAATCAAGACAGAATTGAACTTTAAGAAAAATAAAAAAGTAAAAATGATATGTCACAAAACCTAAGTGAACTTTCGGCAAGAAAAGGGTTGAGGAATAATTTATTTGATAAGATGGGCAAACTTGCCACCGAAAATGGAACACCATCTGGTGGTGAGCTAGAAAAGTTGGCTGAAGAATTTCTCATTGGCCCTGCCAATACTTTTGGTACGACTAGCTTTTATGATTTTCTCAAGCCAGAGAACAAGGGCAAGAAAGTCTATATCTGTAGCGGTAGCACTTGCGAGTTGGCAGGAACTCAAGAGAGCCTCAAAAATGAGATTGGAAAACATGTATTGCCCAATGAAATAGGGAAAATGTGTTGTCTTGGTCGTTGCCATGAAAATTCTGCATTCAATTACGATGGCAAAAACTATAGTAACAAGACATCCAAAGAGATAAAATCTATTTTTGGTGGAGGGAGTACATCTCAAGAAGCCGACACTTACAATGCTAAATCCTATGGGACTAATGTCCTAATGCAAGAGTTTACATCCATTGACAAGTATTACGAGTCCTTTGTAAATATACTTTTTAATGACTCTAGCAAAGTTTTAGATGAAATTAAAAAATCAAATATACGTGGGCGAGGCGGTGCCGGTTTCCCAATGGGCTTCAAACTAGAGTCCTGTAAAAATACCGAATCGGATACAAAATTTATTATTTGCAATGCAGATGAGGGCGATGCGGGTGCATTCTCTGACCGGTACTTATTAGAAGAGAAACCTCATTCAGTGCTTTTTGGGATGATGACAGCAGGACTTGTAACTGGTTCTTCACATGGGATTTTGTACATCAGAGCGGAGTATCCCCAATCCGTTGAAATAATTGAAGATGCCATCTCGCAACTAAAAGAAAAAGGCTACTTGGGCAAAAATATTAAGGGAAGTGGATTTGATTTTGAGTTTAAAATAATCAAAGCTCAAGGTGCATATATTTGTGGCGAGGAAACCGCACTCATCAACTCAATCGAGGGGCAAAGACCAGAGGTCAGAACCCGCCCTCCATACCCAACTCAGCAGGGACTTTTTAATAAACCAACTGTCGTCAATAATGTCGAGACCCTAGCTTCTTTGCATTATATCATCGAAAATGGCGGACTGGCTTACTCTACTCTTGGTACCGAAAAATCTTGTGGCACCAAGCTCATAAGCCTTGACGGGGGATTTTCAAATCCTGGAGTTTATGAAGTGGAGATGGGTGTTTCTTTGAATTTTGTTGTAAATGAAATTGGTGGTGGGTTCAAAAAAGAAATGAGAGCTTTGCATATTGGTGGGCCACTTGGTGGGCTTGTCCCGATGAGTAAAGTTGGTGATCTTTCAATAGATTTCGAATCTTTTGCCGAGAACGGTTTTCTTTTGGGTCATGCCTCCATTGTAACGCTTCCTGAGTCTTATCCATTAATAAAATATTTGGAGCATCTCTTTGAGTTTGCAGCCGAGGAGAGTTGCGGGAAATGTTTCCCATGCCGCCTTGGAACAAAACGTGGACAAGAAATGCTTGCCAAAGCACAAAATGAAGATTATAAAATTAATAAAAATTTATTTGATGATTTATTGCATACGCTAGAAACTGGATCACTCTGTGCTCACGGCGGTGGGATGCCACTTGCAATAGGCAATGCAATGGAATATTTCCCAGATGAATTAAAGCAATATTTTTCAAATTCCGAAAGATAAAATTATGAATGGAAAAATAGCATACTTGAATGATAAACCTTGCCACATTGGAAAAAATGAAACAATAATTGAATTTGCAAGAAGACAAAATGGAAAAGATGCAATCCCAACTCTTTGCGATACGCCAAACTTAAAGCCATTTGGTTCGTGCAGGGTTTGTTCGGTAGATGTGGCGGTGAAAAAGGGTGGCAAAACAAAAACACTTGCATCTTGTCATACCCCTGTTTCGGAGGGAATGTACATTTACACCGATTCCGAAAACATACAAAGGCTGAGGAAGAACGTAGTCGAGCTGGTGCTTACCGACCATCCTCTTGATTGCCTAACTTGTGAGGTGAATGGAAATTGTGAGCTTCAAACTGTTGCCGCCAGGGTTGGGATTCGTGATGTTCGCTATCCAGTGGGTGCAAATCATCTTGGCAGGCAAAAAGATTTGAGCCACCCATACATGACGTCCGATTTATCAAAATGTATAAATTGTTATCGTTGCATTCGTGCTTGCGATGAGATTCAGGGGCAATTTGTTTTGAGCATGGCAGGTCGTGGATTTGATAGTAAAATCATAAAAGGTTTGGATTCCTCATTTATGGATTCCGATTGTGTAAGCTGTGGAGCTTGTGCCCAAGCTTGCCCAACATCGGCAATTTCGGATGTGTTTGAATCTAAATCTATTAGAAATGCAGAAATAACTAGGACAATTTGCACCTATTGCGGAGTTGGTTGCAATCTCGATGTTTCAAAAGTTGGTGGAAAGATTTTGTCTATCCAATCACCACTGGACGCAAGTGCAAACGGTGGGCATACTTGTTTGAAAGGTCGTTACTCGTTCAAATTCTACGACCACCAAGACAGGCTCAGAAATCCAATGATTCGCAAAAATGGTGAACTAGTTGAGTCATCTTGGGATGAGACCTATGACTTCATTGCCAGTAAATTAAATGCAATAAAAGCCGAACATGGGGCTGACTCTATTGCGGGTATTTCTTCGGCAAGATGTACCAATGAAGAAAATTACCTGATGCAGAAATTCATCCGAGCCGTCATCGGCACAAATAATATTGACGGATGTGCTAGAATTTGCCACTCTCCAACCGCACTCGGAATGCAAAGAGTTTTTGGGACTGGTGCTGCCACCAACTCTATCGAAGATATACAAGATACGGACTGTGTTTTGATAATTGGTGCAAACCCAACGGTTGCCCACCCGGTCACGGGTGCAAAGCTGAAACAACACGCAATGAGCGGGAAAACGACCATTGTGATTGACCCACGAAGGACTGAGATGGCGAATTACGCCACCCTTCATCTCCCACTTCGCCCGGGGACAAATGTAGCCGTTTTGAATATGATAATGTATTATATTATTGACGAGAAATTGGCTGATTTGAATTTTATTGAGAGAAGAACCGAAGGCTTTGATTCTTTTTTTAATTCGTTAAACAAACTTGATTTGACTGAAATGGAAGAAGTTTCTGGAATTAGTAGAGGGCTTGCAAAAGAGGCTGCTATATTGTACGCATCGGCTGCGAATGCTATGTCATTCCACGGGCTTGGGGTCACCGAGCACTCACAAGGAACTTTTGCTGTGATGCAAATTGCAGACCTTGCTTTGCTTACTGGAAATATTGGCAGAAGAGGGGTTGGTGTCAATCCCCTCCGTGGTCAGAACAATGTCCAAGGCTCTGCCGACATGGGGGTTCAGCCTCACCAAGGGGCTGGGTATTTAGACATTACTAACCCAGATGTAATCTCAAAATATGAAGATTTCTATGGAGTGAGAATGCCACATCACGTGGGCTATAAAATTCCAGAGATGTTTCGTGCTGCAATCGAAAACAAGCTAAAAGCACTTTGGATTATCGGAGAAGATGTTGTCCAGACCGATCCCAATACTCAGCACGTTATCAAGGCATTGCAGAGTACAGAACTCTTAATTGTACAAGAATTATTTATGACAGAAACCGCAAAATATGCAGATGTGATACTGCCAGGCGCCTCATTCTTGGAAAAAGACGGCACGTTTACAAACGGTGAACGAAGGGTTCAGCGGGTTAATAAAGTTGTTGAACCGATTGGCAATGCAAAGGGCGATGGGCAGATTATAATCGATATGATGAACAAAATGGGGTATGCTCAAGCAGATTATTCAGCTAAAACTATGCTCGAGGAAATCGCACAAATTGTTCCATTTTTTGCGGGCATCACTTGGGATAATCTTGGTGAGGACGGCAAGCAGTGGCCGGTTAGTAAAGATGGGACTGATACTCAAATCCTTCACAAAGAATCTTTTACACGTGGGCTTGGGCGTTTTGAATTTAATCCATTTCGTGAGACAAATGAACTGATTTCACACTCAGAAGATTACCCATTCATTTTAACAACAAACAGACGACTTGAGCATTATAATTGTGGCGCGATGACCCGCAGGACTGGGAATATTATAATCAATCCAGAAGATGTTTTATTGATAAACCCCGAAGATGCGAAGAACAATTTAATCTCAAATGGAGATTTGCTTTGTGTGGAATCACCTCGTGGGAAAGTGGATATAAGAGCAAAAATTTCGGATGAAGTCAAAGCAGGCATTTTGAGCTCAACATTTCATTTCCCAGAAATAATGTTAAATAATGTAACCTCGAACGAGACAGATTCGGAAGCACTTTGCCCAGAATACAAAGTGGTAGCTGTCAAAATTAGAAAGAGTAAAGGTAAACACAAAAAGATCTAAGCCATTTCAGCATTCAAAAAAACACTCTCTTGAGGGTTGGAGAAATGAAAAAAGAAAGTAATATATTAATTTTCTCAGATTTTGATGGGACAATTTCTCTTGAGAATGTTTCAATGAAAATGTTTGGAAACTTTACAGATTCAAAACTACTTGTCGCTAGACTTATGAGTGGTGAATTGGATATTTATAATTTTTGGCATGAGTTATGTGTTAATTTGCCCAAAGAATTGGAATTGGAAGAATTAAAACAAT
>JAJRPT010000186.1 GCA_024280675.1 Bacteroidota bacterium | reverse complement strand
TTTTTGATTATTCCGAACTTCCTTTCAATTTTTTCCAAAAGAAAAATTCCACCATCGGAGCTGATTGATTCTGCAGAAAAGTTAAAATTTACTGCTTGTTTTTTGCAATAAAATAGATTAGTTTGATGGCTCATAACTGGGGTGATGTTTTTTGCTTTTATTGTTATTTAATTCATTGTAATATAAGCAATTTATCCCAGTTATGTTTGTTTATTTGTGAATTATTGGGGCTAAAGGAATTGAAGAAGAATATGGTGAATTTATATTTATAAAAGAAAATCAAAAGTTTCACTTCTTTTTTTTAGAATTTAATTGTTACGCACACGCATGGATGGAATTTAAAATTAGAAAAAAATATATAGATATTATTGACTATAGGTACATGGTTTGGAGTTCATTAGAGGAAGATCAACGAATAGAAATAAAAGTAAATGGCTCAAAAATTGAATTTGACAAACTAGGAGTAAAAGAAGTTTATTTATCGAATATTCTAGGAGAAAAGATAAATCTCCAACAAAATTTAGGTGAAATAGATTTTACAGAATTTATTGACGGAATTTACTTTTTACAAATAAATAATGATACTTTTAAATTAATAAAAACAGGAGGAAGGAATGCTCAAATATATCGTTCTAGCAATTAGTTTTCTTTTTGTGTTTAATCCAGTCATATCTCAACCTAATTAATTAATACTTAACTGGTTGTCCTAATTTTTGGGGGAATTATAATAGAAGCGTTTATGAGGATTAGACCTGCATACGCAATGTTTCACGGTAGAGGTCGATTGCTTTGTTTCTGAGTTCCATCAATAGCTCGAATGAGGTTTTGGCCTTTTGGCTGGAGATCATCACGTCGTGAAGATCGACTGGTTCGCCCTTGATAAACCTATCACGGAGTTCGGCTGATTCTTTTTGCAAATCGTTTGTGTCACCGATGAGTTCGTTCAGTGTGTCAGAGAATTTGGGACCGCTTGAACCGCTAATTCCTAGCCCACCAATCTTTTGTTGCTCGACTGGACTCCAACCCTTGCCCATATTTAATTCGTTTACAATCATTTTAAATTTCCCATATTTTTTAATATCAGCCGACAGAACTCACCCGCAAATGAGTGTTAAAACCCCACACGAGATGACTTATGCCCAAGCATCCACCAGAGTGCCTTTGTTAATATCTGGGCTACTAAGACGTCCAGCACTATTGAACAACACATAGTTGTCAATTATCGGCGCCGAATCCGGGAACATCTTCTTGAAGAAGTTTCTTTCTCGTTTTGAGATTAGTTGTTCCGAGGGCGACAGCCCATTTGATTGAGAACTCGTAATTGCCTTGTCGAGCTCACTGGAACGGACTAATCCATTTTTTTCAGTATTTATTTTGTCTTGTACTTTTGGTTCGAGTTGCCTGATACCAAAAGAATTTACACCGGTAGAAATTTGCACAACAGCTTTTCTTTTTTTATTCCAACAAACCCCCCAGTTTGTACATTTCCCTCTTTATGCTGTTAGCTTTTTTGCTACTTAAATCATCAATTTCTTTACTCAATTTATTTCTATTTCTAAGTCCATGCCACATAGTCTGGCTTAAATCTCAAGAGAGTTCCTTGCAATATTCTTGCCAGATTCAATTACTTGAGTATTTGCCTCGAATGCACGTTGTGCCGAAATCATTTCCACCATTTCTGTGACTATATTAATATTTGGCATTTTCACATAACCATTCTCATCTGCGTCTGGGTGGTAGGGGTCATGCACAATTCTAGGTGGAGAATTGTCGGTAGCCGTCCTAGCTCTTAGCACGCTATTGTCTGGTGGATAGTTTCCTTGATTGGCCGTTGGAGCGTGATTTTTGGAAGTTCTATCCATCGAGATTAATTTCTTCATTTCGGTACCGAACGGGCTGCCTGGTATTTCCCTTACAATCACCACTTCCCTTTGGTATGGCTGCCCGTCAACACCTTTAGTCGTATTAGCGTTAGCTATATTTCTTGCCGTTGCACTCAGGCGCATCCTTTGCACCATCATCCCCTGTCCGCTTATATCGAAGCTCGAGAATATGTTTTCAGCCATTGTGAGCGTCCTGCTTAGTTCAAAAATATTGTATATGTGAGACTCTTCTAATAAGTAGTTCCACTGCTTTTATTAACAAATGTTCATTTATCTAACATTCCCAGAGATTGCACTTGTTATTCCTTTGAAAAACTTCCCAGTGGCAAGTGAGCCGTACCGGAATTTAATTTGATTCTGAGCAAGTTGGCTCATTTCATGGTCGATATTAACATGGGTTTCTCCCGAGAAAAACACTTCGACTTCTGGGATTGGTTTGGGAGTTTTTTCTCCCTCGTAGGGGTCATTTGAGCTTCTTCCAATCGGGATATGCTTGCCCATATCGGTTCTTGTTCCTTGCAAAGTGATTTGTTGTTTGTGAAAAAGCTCTTCGAATTTCACTGCTTCTGGTCGGTAATGTGGACTTGTGGCATTGGCAATATTTTTGGAAATAGTTTGTTGCCTCAAACTATAAGCGTCCAAGGCTCTGTTCATCAGAGGAAGCCCTTTTTTGAACATATGAAATCTGAAAAGCATTAGCAATTATCCCAATAAAAATTAACAGCAGAATAAATAAAATACAATGAAGGTCAGAAATGACCATTTGCACAATATTATTCACCAAAATATAATTTCATTTTGCAAGAAAAGACCCATTACTTAAATTGCAAAAACTTACAAACCCATAACCTTCAAAGCCTTATGATTATAAAATATTTTGAGCTAAAGCAAAACACCAATAAAGCTCTAAAAGCTGACTTATATCTGTCCGAAAATGATGCCAACTCTTTGCCCACGGCAATCAATATAATTATCCATGGCTTCAAAGGATTTCGATCATGGGGGTTTATCCCAACTCTTTCAGAAGAAATTGCCAAGAATGTCGGGATGGCGATTGCCGTGGATTTTTCACTCGATGGTGCCGAAGACAGGTCTGGAGAAATTTATTACAACAATGATGATTTCCGAAGAAATACTATCAGCCAAATGCTTTTGGAACTGAAATCACTTCTTGATTATTTATTTACAATGGATGATTCTAATCCTATAAAAGTGGGCTGGAATGGAGAAATAAATCTAATTGGTCATTCGATGGGTGGTGCTTTGTCGATTATCACAGCATTTGAGGATGAGAGAGTTTCCAAGATTTGTCTTTGGGGAACGCCGTCGAATTTGATTTGGAATACAGACAGGCAAAAATCTCAGTGGCGAGAAAATGGCTTTATGGAAATTAAAATCGCTTCAACGGGGCAGGTTCTGAAGCTAGACGTGGGGTATTTGGAGGACAAAGAGGATAATCCAAAGAGATTTGATTTACTGTCTTCTATTTCTAAAATCGAGATTCCGATTTGTATTATTCACGGTCAGCAGGATTTCACAGTCAGAATAAGTTCGGCGGAAAAACTCAGGGATTCAGCCAAGCATAATTCGGATTTAGTGTACAAAGCAATCGAAAAATGTAATCATGTTTTTAATTCAAGCCATCCTTTTAGTGGGATAAAGCCAGCACTAAAAAAAGCTATTGGCACAACGCTTGATTTTCTTAAAATATAGAAAAAGCCTGAGTTAAACACTCAGACTTTTTTTTATTTCTTTAATATTCTACCACATCCAACCAAGACCAATACCAACAGAATAAGCAATTGGGTCTTCTGAGAAAGAAGAAACTGTACCATCTTTTGATTCAAGCTCACCAATCACGTAGCCAACGCCAACGGTTGGAGCCAGAGTAAAGCCATTATTCCAAGACCAGCGGTAGCCAAGCTCTGCACCTGGTGTAAAGAGTATTGCCGTAATATTCTCGGATGTACCAGAGATAGAACGGTAATCCCAATCAACAGAAAGCACATCTACCCTTGGACCATAGAACACACCCTCTCCCTTCCCGTCCATATACCACCTGTAACCAATCCCACCGCCAACAAAGGATAAATCGTCTAGTGGTGCTGGTGGAGTCCAAAAGAAAAATGAAATGTTCAAATCATTTTTCCCTTCGTCAAGGATAAACCCAAAATCCCCGCTATACATTCCAAAAATTAACCCAAGCGGGTTTATTCCAAAATAAGTGTCCTTCATTTTAGTCTCTTCTGCATTAGAAATATTGACTAGTAAAACAAGAGACAAACACACTGCTACAACTGATTTCATAAGGAAACCTCCAGTTAATTAAATAATATTACTACAAGTATTCACAAGTTAAATAAATAAATAATGCCCCACAAATATTATTAAGAAATATAGAAGGCAATGCCTAAATGTGTTATTTTATAAATAGAATTCTACTTTGTTATATTTTATTTTAGTTTTTATTGGTATTTTGCATGAATGTGATTGTGAAATAATTGTAAGTAAGAGTAAATTATGGAAGAAATTAAATTCTCCGAAGATGAATTAAATGTGGTTGAAGCCTATAAATCTAAGTATCCAACCACTCAATCGGCTATTATGCCCGTTCTTTGGATGGCTCAAAAGAAATGGGGATGGCTTTCAAAAGAAGTAATGGAATATGTGGCTCAGCTACTAGGTCTCTCATACGCTCATGTCTATGGAGTGGCGACTTTCTATACCATGTATTTCAAAAAACCAATGGGAAGGCATCACGTTCAAGTCTGTACAAATGTCTCGTGTATGCTCAGAAAAGGTGATGAGATTTATGAGCATGTCTCCAAAGTTCTGAACCTAAAACACATGGAGGCAAGTGCCGATGGGAAATTCTCGCTAGAAGAAGTTGAGTGTATGGGGGCTTGTGGTGGTGCTCCAATGATTGTCATCAATGAAGATTTCTACGAAAATGTCGATATAGGAAAAGTAGAGGAAATTTTAAATAATCTGCAATAATAAAAGATAAATGACCGACTAAAATGTTTTCTAAAATACTAGCCATAGCTTTTTCTGCTTTTTTTCTATTGAACTTCTCTGTGGACTGGAAATTGTCTGGGTATCTTAGCCTTGATGTAGGCAAGATATTTATGGAAGGGCAGATCTACAGGCTTGCCCTCTATCCCTTTGCAGAGGATTCCTTGCACTCAGTCTTGTTGCTGGCAGTTAGCTAGGCGGTTTTTTCGCCCTCACTAGAAAAAATATTTAACTCGTTTCGATACCCAATCCTACTCGCTTTGCTGGTTTGCTTGAATGGATTAATCTTTCATTTGATTAACTTTTCTTTGGAGATTGAAAGCATTTCATCGCTTGGAATTTCTTTTTTCATACTCCTTTCATTTATTTTCTTGAATATTAATAAAATATTTACACTGAAAAATGTAAGAATAAAATACAAAATAATTGCTCTTGTTCTGATTTCTATTTGGCTCTTAACTCAAGCTATGATTAGCATTGATGGGAATACCAGAACTGATTTTATTCCCTTTGAAATGGCATCGCTTGGCTCGCTGGCAGCACTAATCATCTCTCAGAAGATTTTGATAGAATCAAAGGAAGCAAAAGAAAAGAAATTAGCTAAAATAAAATCAAGTATTAGAAAACAAAAAAAAGTTCCAGTACGAATAAGGGAAGCTGTTCACAAAAATAAAAGAAGTGAATTAAGCTCAAGCTACTATGTTTTGAGCTCGAATCCCTACGATAATGAAGACAGAATGAATCAAATACTCGATCATATTTCTGAAAGTGGAATCGAGTCAATACAAAAAGATGATATGACATTTCTCAAGCAGTATTCAAATGAGCTGTAGGCTAAGGCTCCGTCCCTCTCTATCTTTTAGACTCTGACCCATGGAAATAAATAAGACGAATCCTCCTTCTCTTTTTTCCTTGCGAAAAAATAATATTTCTCTATTAATAAAAGTATTCTTATCTTACTAAAAGGATTTTATTGAAAATAATTATATTTTTGTTCGACCTAAATATTGGAAAACAAATGTTATTGCCCAATAGTCATAAAAATAAACCAGCTTTGAACGCCTATGAGGAATGTTACAAAAATATGATACATTATAAATCCGCTGAACAAATTGAACTGATGAGAGAATCGGCACTCATTGTCTCGAAAACCCTCGGCATGGTGGCAGAAATTATCGGCGAAGGAGTGACCCTCAAGCATATCGACAAACTTGCCGAAGAGTTTATCCGTGATCACGGGGCAGAGCCTGGCTTCCTCGGGCTATATAATTTTCCCAATACCCTTTGTACCTCAAAAAATGAATGTGTTGTTCATGGTATCCCAGATGATAAGCCTTTGCAATCTGGCGATATTGTTTCAATCGATTGCGGTGTCCTCAAAAATAGATACTATGGCGATCATGCCTATACATTCCACATTGGGGAAATCTCGGGCGAAGTTAAGCAACTGCTATCAGTCACAAAAAAAAGTCTCTACCTTGCAATTGAACAAGTTCGGGTAGGGAATAGAATTGGTGATGTTTCCCACGCTGTGCAAAAATATACAGAAGGTCATGGCTATGGTGTGGTGCGAGAACTGTGCGGTCATGGACTCGGGAAAAGAATGCACGAAGAACCAAATGTCCCAAATTTCGGAAAAGCAAAAAGAGGTAAGATTATCAAAGAAGGATTGGTCATTGCAATCGAACCAATGATTAACCTAGGCTCACGACACGTTGCCAAACTTGACGACGGATGGTCGGTTGTTACAAAAGATGGTATGCCTTCGGCTCATTACGAGCATGATGTGGCGGTTGTGAACGGAAAACCTGACACGCTCTCCACTTTCGATTATGTAGAAGATGCACTTAGGAAACGTGGCATTTGGATTTCGTGATTTTTGATCAATAAAAATATTTCGTAATTTAGTAAAAATCAGAAAGTAATATTTTAAACATTAAATAAAAAGGAGAGTATCTTGAAATACTTAAACTCGCTCGCAATTCTATTTTTCTTAGCTGTCACGTCTGTGTTTTTTGTTTCGTGTGAAGATGATGCAAAAGTTGAACCAGATGAAATACCCACATTGATTGACTATGATTTGATTGGATGTTGGAAGAGAAATTCAGAGTCCACTAATGTCATAGATCCTGCCTATTATAAATTTGAAGCAGATGGCGGTTTATATTTTGCGGGTGAAGAAGAAAGGGACAGGTTTCTCACAACTTGGTCTTTGTCCGAAGATGGAACAAAAATAGAATTGATTAACCAAGAACATGAAGTTCTCTCTGTGAACGAAAATGAAATTGTTCTGAGAAATATTCCACTTGATGAAATTGATACTCTTGTTCGTAGCGATTGTCCAGACGGGATTGATGATGATTTTATTCTGGAGAAAGAAGATTTGTTGGGATGTTGGAAAGTTGTATTAGTTACTGGAGGAGGAGGTGGTCCAGATTATTTCTTATTCACCGAAGAGAAATGGATTGGGTTCCTAGGAGAATATGCAATCGCTTCAGAATGGACATTTTCTGACAGTTTGCTTGTTTCAGGTGGCAACACTGAGAAATCTTGGAGGTTAACTCTTCTGGAAAATGATGTGATGAAGCTCAAGATGGATGAGGATGTGATGACACTTTATCGCTCGGACGAATGTCCTGAGTTTACCGATGCTGGTATTAGTGAGGAAGAATTGATTGGATGTTGGTATTCGCAATCTGAAAATAATGGTACAGTTTATGAAATATATTATAATTTCAAAGAAGGTGGAGAATTTGTAAGAAATATAAATGGTGATTCTCAAACAGAATATTGGAGTCTGTCCGATGATGGGAAGTATATCTCAATGCGTGAGACCGATCCTCCAGCAATGGTGAAAAGTTTTGAGAATGGGGTGTTGGTTCTTGTTATGATTGAAGAAGGCAAGTCATATAGTTTTAGTTTTGAGAAAACAGAAAATTGTCCAGAGGAAGAACCGATTGATGAGAAGGGATTGAAAGTAACGGAAGCTGAGATTTTGGGATGTTGGCATATTTATGATGCAAAAATTGATGGAGAAATACCTGATGATTTCCCAGTGATATATTTGAAATTTAAAAAAGGTGGAGAAGGTGTTTCATTTCAAGATGGCGATCAAGGTTATTGGTCTTGGAAAATAGACAGTGAGGGTTATCTATCGGTTGAGTCAGATCAATTAATAGTTACAAAACTAACTGACAATGAGTTTAACTTTTATATAGTTAGTGAATTCAATGGTGAAGAGAATTCCATCATTGAGTACAAATTGTCAAGATCCACAAATTGCCCAGAAGAAGAAACAGACAACATTGTCACTTTCACAAACGGACAATTCACAATCGATAAATCAACAGCTGAAAATAATAATAATGGAATTACTCGGGATGAAAAGAAATCTTTAATGAATTTTATTAAATAAACCATTCTAAAAAAAATTCGTAATTTGGGATAATTAAATAAAATAATTATCCCATTTATGAATACAATCTCAGATTGCACAAGCGAAGGAATTAGAGTCACCGTCACTCCCGAATTCGTCCAAGAAGAAAATGCTCCAGATGGGAATAAATTCCTCTTCTCCTACCGTGTCGATATTAAAAATGAAGGCAAACTCTGGGCAAAGCTCATGGCACGGCACTGGGAAATAATCAACGCCGATGGTGAAAAACAAGTTGTCGATGGAGGTGGTGTTGTGGGGTATTTTCCAGAACTAAAGCCAAATGATTCGTTTACCTACACGTCCTACTGCCCCATCGATACTGAATGGGGGACGATGGAGGGGTACTTCGAGATGGTGAGGGAAAATGGAAGTTCCTTTCTTGTCAAAATTGGGAGAATCTATTTGGTGTCCCCTAAATTAAATGTAAACAAAGAATGAAAATATGACAAACTTCACCAAAGATTTCACAAAGTTCTTTGAAGAATTAGAAAGAAATAATAATAGAGAATGGTTTGCTCAGAATAAAATAAGATTTGAAAACTCTGTGAAGAATCCATTTCACTCTCTTGTCTCCGATTTGATTTTAAGAATGGCAGAAAATGATCCAGCTTTAATGACTAATGCAAAAGATTCTATTTTTAGGATTTATCGTGATGTTAGATTTTCAAAAGATAAAACTCCGTATAAAACAAATGTCTCGGCAATGATTTCGGCTCGTGGTAAAAAAGATCACTCCTACCCAGGGCTCTATCTTGAGATCGATAAAGATGGTGCAAAAATCTATGGAGGAGTTTATGGAGCTGGTAAAGAATTATTATATAATATTAGAACATTCATCGCCAATAACCTGGATGAATTTAAAGATTGCTACTCGGACGAGAATTTCAGATCAACTTACGGCGAAATTATTGGCGATAAAAACAAAATCATTCCCAAAGAATTCAAGGAATTAATAGAAAAAGAACCGCTTATACTAAATAAACAATTCTATTATTGTGCTGGTATTGATAAAGCAGTTTTAACAAATGATAATTTTTTGAGCAAGATAATTGAAACATACAATGCTGCGGCTCGTATAAACTCATATCTCAAAGAAGCCGTGCTCTCTGCATAAATTTTATTTAACTTTTAGCTATCTTTGTGCTTACTTTGTTTCCAAAAATGATTTAATTTAAATGAAAATTGTATTTAAGTATATATTTTTAATGTTTTTAATGTGTCCAGTTGGCTTGCCCGCCCAAGAAGTGCACATTGAGATTAATAAAAGTGAACTGCTTATCGGTGACCATCTCGAGCTAAAGATTGAGATAAGCCAGCCAAAGAATCTGGAAGTGATTATTCCCAAGCCGCCTGACAGCATTTTTGCTTTGTCCCCAACTCAAGGCAAAAAAGATGCAACAAAAGATGCAACAAAAGACGCAACAAAAGATGAAGAGCCAGCAATGCTCGAATTTATCAAATCAATGCCGCTTGATACCTTGGATGAGAATGGCTTGTTGAAGATCCAAACGAAATTTATTTACACGTCCTTCGACACAGGGCGATATGAATTTCCTCCACTCACTTTTGCCCATATTACAAAAAACTCTCAAGATGAGGATTTTAAATTTATTAAATCAAATGCCATCCCGTTTAGGTTTGTGGGTGTCGAAATTGATACCACAGCAGATATTAAGGATATAAAACCAATGATGGATGCCCCCTTTGCATTTTCTGAAATTGAAGAATATGTCTATTGGGGA
>JAJRPT010000185.1 GCA_024280675.1 Bacteroidota bacterium | reverse complement strand
CATCTTCGGAGTCCTCGGAGGGAGAATTTATTTTGGGTGCCCAAGACAATGGGACATTTAAATATGAGTATGGCGAATGGTCGGCTGCCCTTGGTGGCGATGGAATGGATTGTGGGGCAGACCCAAATGACGCTGATGTTTATTACGGTTCCCAACAAAGGGGTACATTCTACCGCTCTACAAATGGGGCACAGTCATTTACCAAACAAATCATATCTCCACAAATGGTTGGAGTATATGGCAACTGGGTGACTCCATTTAAAATTGACGAAAATAACTCTAATATTTATGCTGGGTTTAATAATGTATACAAATCTACAAATAGAGGCGATAGCTGGGATAAGATTTCATCATTTGACAGAACTATTAAAGCACTTGCCATCTCACCGCTTGACGGAAATGTTATTTATGTAGCAACAACCAACGCTGGATTATGGAGAACAACAAACGGTGGTCAAGACTGGGCTGTGATAGACAATTCAAACCAAATCACTGCACTAGCTCCAAGCTATGATAGCAAATTCACTGTCTATTACACTTATGTTGGATATACGGCATCAAGGCGTATTGGTGTCTATGATGGAAATGGTGTGTCCAATATTACTGGGAATCTAAGTGATTTTAATTACCCAGCAAATGCTATTGTGATTGACCCAAATACAGAAGATATTTATGTTGGTTTGGATGTGGGAGTCTACCGCCTTCCATCTAATTCCAATAATTGGGAAATGTATAGTACGGATTTGCCAAATACTGTAATCACAGATCTTGAGTACCTGAGCAAAGGAAAAAAACTCCGTGCTTCGACTTATGGTCGTGGAGTCTGGGAGGTGGAGATTGGTGATTGTGATATGGACAAACCAACTGTGACACTTTCGAGCGAAGGTCTTGCCATGTGTGAGGGTGAATCAATTAGGCTAACTCTTGCCGGTGTCTATACTAATTATGAGTGGTCAAATGGTAGTGCTAAAAGATTTATAGATGTGACAGAGGCTGGCTCCTATTATGTGACAGTGTTTGACAATAAGGGTTGTAGTGTTGATTCCGATAGATTCGATGTTGAGGTTATCGATGTTGAGGTGCCAGAAATATCTGCCAAGAATGACAAGCTGACCGTTTGCCAAGGAGACAGTACGAGGCTTTCTGTGAATTCATTCTCTGGAGATTTTACCTGGTCCAATGGCAAAACTGGTCGCTCAACTTGGGTTTATGAACCGGGTCAGTATTATGCGATGCGAAACGAGACAGCCAATGGAGTAACCTGCTCTGAAGAATCTAATACTCTTAGCATTTCTTGGGCTGAGTCTCCAGATAAACCTTTGGTGAGTAAGGTTGAGGGTGAGTTGGTCTGCTCCAATACTTCTGCCTCTGCATACCAATGGTATAGTGAAATGGGCGAAATAGAAGGTGAGATTAATAGCACATTCTTGCCTGTGGAGAATGGTTTCTATTTTGTAGAAATTTCTAATTCAGATGGATGCAAATCTGTCTCAGATTCGTATGAAGTTGATTGGCTGACTAGCATTCCGACATTTATTTTAAGCGAAGATATTAAAATAATGCCAAATCCAAACCAAGGCAAATTTTCGCTGAAAATATCTAATCTTAGCTCATCAGAAAATCAGATATTAATCAGTGATAGCTTTGGAAAGGAAATATTTAGACAAAGAGAAATCTCAAGTGCTGGCAATATTGAACTAGAATTTAATTTTCCAGCTCTGTCCTCTGGAGTTTATTTTATAAGAGTTATTTCAAAGGATTATACAATTTATTCAAAATTTGTGATTGAATAATATTTTTCTCTTAGATGAAAATATTTCTATTAATAATATCTTCGTGCATTATTTTAGCCAGCTCTTTAAGTGCTGGCTTTCCTTATTATACTTGTAATGGAAAACAAGAGAAAAGGCAAACAAGATTCTGGCAATCAAGAGAAATTAATAAACTTCCTGACTTTAGAGTACTGTCCAAAAAAATAGATTCTCATATCTCTAGGATGAATTTTGCTGAGTATGGTTGGGAATCGCTTGGACCATTTGATATTGACAAAGAAAAAGTAAAAATATCTCCTTCGTCGGTTGGTTTGGGGCGGATTAATGCACTTGCGTTTTCCGAAAATGACTCTAATTTAATCTGGGCGGGTTCGGCCTCGGGTGGGCTTTGGAAATCAATAAATGGTGGCAAGGATTGGAATTATATCAAAACTCCTTATTTGGTGACTGGGATTGCTGATATTAAACTATCGCCCGCCAGTGATGATTTGCTTTATGTGGTAACGGGCGACCCTGACCTTAGTGCCAGCCCTGGTGTTTACTCTCTAGGAATTATTTATTCAGAAGATGGTGGTAGTTCATGGAGTTTTCTTGATAGTGCAAGCAATACACCCGCCGTCTACCCTTATGGTAAAATGTTAGTCAGCCCAAACTCTGGCGATACTTTGATTTATTCTGGGGAGGGTATTTCTGTTCGTGATAACAATTCAAATGAGCAATATACTTTCTTGGATGAATTATTATTTTTTGATATTGAGTATAAGCCAGATAATTTCCCGAGTCAATATGCGGCAACAAGGTCGCTTGAGTCGGATGGGGTTTTTCTGACAAAGATTTACGCTACAAATGATCTTTGGAGGAGTGGAGAAGTAATTCTTGATTTGGAAAATGTCTCAAGAGCTGAAATTGCGGTTTGCCAAGATAAGCCAGAGTGGGTGTGGGTACTTTCTGCCAGTTCAAAAACACAGGGGCTTCACTCACTCTTGTACTCGACAAATAAAGGTCAAATTTGGCAAGAGATTGAAATCGGCTTTGACCCAGTTGAGTATCAAGGACATTATAATCTTGATTTAACTGTCTCAAAAACCGGAGATACGATTGTGATTGGTGGAGTAAATCTTGCGATAAGCTATGACGGAGGATTAACTTGGAAGATTAGCAATGGATTGCATGTTGATGTGCACGAATTAAGATTTCATCCCATTACCAAAAAACTCTGGGCAGGAAATGATGGTGGAGTCTATGAGTTGCTGGGTGAGGAATGGAGATTCCGTAGCAAAGGAATGAATATTATGCAGATTTACAGGCTTTCGTCATCCCCATTTAACAAAAACTTAATTCTAGTTGGTTCGCAAGATAATGGCTCAAGCCGTTACCTTTACGGGGATTGGAATTATGTCGGTTTTGGTGATGGATTTGCAAATGCTTTTTCGTCTATTGACCCACGGAACTCTTGGATAAGCTCGCAGGATCAAAGATATTCTTTTTCTGGAAATGGCGGACTTTCTTATAAAATAATTAATGCTCCTCCTTTTGAAAACTCATCGACATCTTCAAATATAGAAGTCTCACCCAGCGATATAATATATGTTTATAATTACCAGCTCTTCAGAAGCGACGATGAGGGAGGGGGCTGGGAGATGCTCTATGATTTTGAGGAGGACGGCATTGCTTCATTTTGTTTTGACCCAGATGATGAAAATATATTTTATTTAGCAAGTGGGCAAAATGGGAAAATATTTAAAGCTGAAATTAACGATGACAAGGAATTTGAAATAATTCAGATCCACGAAATTGGAAACAGAGTCAATGATTTGGAATTTGCCGGAGACAATCTTTACGGTGGAACGGCTGGATACACTAGGGATTTAAAACTATTTTCTATTGATGAAAACTATGATTT
>JAJRPT010000184.1 GCA_024280675.1 Bacteroidota bacterium | reverse complement strand
GTGATATGGAAAAATTATAGGATTGGGCGGACTGGAATTTTTAATCTCGGGACTGGCATCTCCAGAAATTGGAATGATTTGATGGGGGCGGTATTTTCGGCAATGAATATTGAACCAAAAATTGAATATATTGATATGCCAAAGAGTTTAGAAAGGCAGTATCAGAATTTTACTCAAGCCGATATGCGGAAAATGAGACAGATTCAAGGAATTGCCGATGAGTTCACACCGCTCGAAGACTCGGCAAACGATTATGTTAAGACTTACCTGAAAAAAGATTGGCAGTATTTATAAAATATATGAAGAATAATGGCAAATTTAAAAGAATTAAGAAATAGAATAGCGGGTGTAAAAAATACTTCGAAGATCACGTCGGCAATGAAAATGGTGTCGGCAGCCAAACTTCGCAGGTCTCAAGATGCAATCGAGTCGGCTCGCCCCTATGTCAAGAAATTAAATGAGGTAATGTCAAATCTAGTAGAAGCGTCGGAATCTTATGAAAACCCACTTTCAGAAACTAGGAAAAGTATTGAAAATATTGCCGTTGTTGTCATTGGATCCGACAGAGGTCTGTGCGGTGCCTTCAATAATAATCTTTTTAAATATGCTTGGAATTACATTAGTGTCGATATTAAAAGGGATTATCCCGATGCAAATGTCGGTCTAATCACAGTCGGTAAAAAAGCAGTTTCGTTCTTTAAGAAGTATGACACTCCCAAAACATCCTCTTTTCCTGATATTTTTGCACATTTAGAATTTTCTATTGCAAAAGATATTGTTGGTGGTCTCAAAGAGAAATTCACATCTGGTGAGATTGATAAAGTTGTAGTTTTTGTCAATGAATTTGTAAACATTGTTCGCCAGAAGCCCAGTCGTCATCAGCTTTTGCCAATTGAGACTATTTCCCAGGAATCTGAGAGCCACTCAAATTTTAATGCTGATTATATTTACGAGCCAGGGCAGGCGGAGATTCTGGATGAACTGATTCCAAAACTGATTGATATTTCAATGTGGAGATTTTTGCTTGAGTCAAATGCGGCCGAGCAAGCCGCCCGGATGATGGCAATGGACAATGCGACAAGGAATGCAAAAGAGCTTGTTGATAATCTAAATCTGGAATACAATCGCAAGCGACAAGCGGCAATCACTACCGAAATGTTGGAGATTGTATCTGGTGCCGAAGCATTAAGTAATTGATTTAAGCATCTGGTTTATATAGACTTACGGCATCTTCCCAAGAGAGATGTTCACCTTCTTGCCAAGGAACACCCGAATTAACTAAAGCATTTATTCCCGACAGCGGGTCATGGCTCTCAATCGGAGAGTCTGAACTTCCAAAAACATTCGCGCCAGTCTCCAAGAGGCTCTTCCACGGGTAAGAATAGCGAAGCCTCTCCCCCAGCCTCTGGGCTGCCATATTTTTGTCGCTAATGGCAAACATTGGCTGAATGGTCACCTCGATATTATTTTCTGCAAAACGATTTAAATCATTAGGATGAACAATTTGAGCGTGTTCGATTCTTAGCTTTCCAGTAAATTTATCTTTGCGAATTGCTTGATAAACATCCAATACCATCCTGTTTGCTCTGTCTCCGATTGCGTGAGTTGCAATCTCAAATCCGTGATTTAAACCAGCAATCGCTTTTTTTAAAAGTTCATCTTGACCCATCAAAACGATTCCTTTGTGACCTTTTTTGTCTGAATAATCTTCTAAAAGTGCTGCACCTCGAGAGCCCAATGCCCCGTCTGCATAAAACTTTAGCCCAGCTAAATACCAATTATTTATTCTGTTGGGATGGATATTTTGTTCAAGATATTTTTCATCAAATGCCCGAATATATGATTTAATATCAATTCCTAAGCGCTTTTCTTTTGCTAGTTTTTCAAACACAGGAAGCCACCCGATGTGGACATCCATATCATGGACCTCGGTAAGTCCAACGCCTAGGCAAAGTTCAATGGCCTTTAAAATGTATTGCTCAATTTCAACATCACTTGGATTTGGGACAACAAGGTTAATCATCTCGAGTGCCATGTCAATCAAGATTCCACTGGGATTACCCCAAGAATCTTTTAGTATTTCACCACCATCTGGATTTTTACTGTTCCGAGATATTTTAGCAATCTCCAGTGCTTTTGAATTGCACCAGGCAGCGTGACCATCGATTCTGATGAAATATACGGGGATATTCGGGAAATATTTGTCGAGCAAATGTCTGTCAAAATTCCTGTCATCCCAATTTTCTTCGTTCCACCCTCGTCCAAGTATCCAGCCCCCCCTGTTTTGCCCAAAATCCAAGGCTCGCTCAATACAATCTTTTTGACTTTTACTTCCTTGCAAATCTAGTTGGTAGTGCTTCATTCCGAGCCAAACTAAATGGCAATGTGCGTCCCTAAGCCCTTTTATCTCAATGGCTTGACCTTCATCATTTAATAGTTCAGAATCCGCTCTAAGCAAAACTCCATTTTTCTCAATTAACTGCATATTTCTCATTTAATAATTATGTGTTCTTAAAAAATTAATAAACTTCCTGATGGCCCGTCCTCTG
>JAJRPT010000183.1 GCA_024280675.1 Bacteroidota bacterium | reverse complement strand
CACCCCCCCAACGTTAATTAGTTGCCAAGAAGATAATCCAAAAGAATATTCATTTTATTTGTATAATATTGGCAAGGCAGATTTAGATATTAGATTCGGTGAGGCATATTGGAAGTTTGGAGACAGAGGGCTTTCTCTAAAAAGCCCAGATGTCACAAGAACAGTTCCTAAAGATGGCGACGTGGTACCTGTAATCGAATTTGATTTCTCTAGTCAAAGAACTGGCATTGTCGAAGATGTGCTTTATATTCCAAACAATACAGCGGTGGGCGGCGACAGCCCTTGGGCTTTGGAGATTGTAATTGATTTACGCAAGACAGAGTTTGAGTTCAGTGACAAGAGGAAAGAGCAATTAATTGATACTATTGAGTTTGTAAACTGTAGAAATAGTCAGACTATAACAGAAATTACCGTCAGGAATGCTTCTGGATTTAATACAAATAATTTAAGTGCTTTGGTGACAAGTGGACTGCTTGTTGCCCAATTAGAAAAGAACTCGCTCAGTACCGGTGAGACCAGCGATCTTTCCTTGTCCTATCCTTGGAGCTTGGCAGAACCAATAGTCTATAATACAATATTTTTCAGAACTGCCGAATGCGGGGGCTACCCTTACGGAGATTCTATTGTGGTGGAAATAATCAATGCCAGCCCAGAGTTTACCGTAAGTGCAGATGATTTGGATTTTGGTGAGAATAGAACCAATGCTAGCCAAAATCATACTATTGAATTTATCAACACTGGAAATGTGCCAATGTATATTGGTGCTTTGCCCAATTTGAATCCTCCATTTTCCATCACTGGCTGGAGTCCCGCTATTCCTTTTACGCTCGAGATTGGCGAATCCTTTTATTTAGATGTAGAATTTTTGCCCACAGCACCACAAGATTATTCCCAGCAGCTGAGAATCACTACAGGGTCTGCCACTTATACTTGCTCGGAGACTTTTGAATATACAATAAAAGGAACTGGAATTGTAGTTCAAATGGATTATCCCGAAACGGTTGATTTTGGCAAGAATCTCAAATGCGACTCACCATCACGAACCATCACAATCACCAACAATTCTGACCTTGATGTGAGGATGACTCAGAATACGTCAATCACTGGTGACCCTTCTAATGCCTTTAATTTTATTAAACCAATAATGACGGGGACCATTCTCGCCCCAAATGAGTCTGGCGAAATGGTGGTGATGTTTAATCAGAATGCTTTGGGCAGTGGCAACTACCAAGCAAAACTGCTCGTTAGAACCAATGACTTGAATTATCCAGAGTTTGAAATTGACTTGCAGGGTGAGGTCGAGGAGATATTAATTGAGGATAATGATAATTTCACCATTGATTTCGGCGATCTTGTCGTAAATTATCCAAGTACGGATTTAAATCATTTTTTCACGAATGGAAGTGATACATTCACCAGAATTTTACGGTTTATTAGCTCAAATAATGTGACTAGCTCTAGTGCTGGAACAATTTTTGACCCTGGTGATGGGAAATCTCTGGTCTTTAATTTAACTCTTGACCAACTAGGTTCTTATCAAGAAGATATTACACTCTATTTTGATTCAAGCGATGACCCACTCGAGAATTGCCAAGAATTGATTGATATGACCGTAATTGCAAATGGTGTTGAAAAAGCAATCACCACCGCTCCAAATCCACTAGACTTTGGCGTGCTTGCACAATGTGATAATGGGTATTTAGAAGATTTATTCTTTGTCAATAATTGGAATGCCGATATAACAATTACCGGCGACTTAATGGCAGGAGATACAAAAAATATTTTCTTTAATCAATCCATTACCGGAGCGGTTATCCCAGCTTCTGCTACATTCAATCTGCCAATACTTGCCCAAGTTGCTCCATTAGATGTTGAGAATTACTCCTCCACTCTTAATTTCACATATTTGCAAAATTCCCAGGCAATAAGTGACTGGGTGGAAATAAAGCTTGAAACCCAAATTGGTGTTAGTACGAGTGCTGGACCACTTGTTTTTGGGGAGAGGACCATTGGTGCCGAACATACACTCGACTTTGACGTGTCCAATGATAAGGACTGGGATATTATCATCACAAATATTTCCGATGGGCAGACTTATCCCAATATTTTTAAGTCTCTGACTGAAGTTGGGACGGGATTAGATTTGCAAATACTTCAAAATATCGAAATAGCCTTCACCCCAGATGATAAAATCTCTTATCAAGACGAAATAATTGTCAGCTTTAGCATCGATTTCGACCGTGATGGTAATTTTGACGAATGTGATTCTGAGCTGATAATAAATGTTGAAGGCGTGGGTTCGGACCCAAGCCTTATTACAATCTCAATCGAAGATTTAGAAATTGATCCAAGAAAAAATAGTGCTGAAATTATTCTCCTTGCTCGTCATGAAAAAAACACAAGCTCCACTTATAATATTGAAAATCTCACCATTTCGCTAAACAAAACTCAGTATCATCCGCTTGGGCTAAGTGTTGGCAGGGTTGGAGGGATTGATTATGGGGGTGCGGGTGATGTCTTTAATCTATCTTTG
This sequence comes from Bacteroidota bacterium, assembly GCA_024280675.1. Lineage (GTDB taxonomy): Bacteria > Bacteroidota > Ignavibacteria > Kapaibacteriales > UBA2268 > JAJRPT01. The sequence goes on along the minus strand of JAJRPT010000183.1, from coordinate 8,785 downwards.
GTAATTGATAAAATTGAGCTAAGTTCGAGCTTTTCTGAGATAACAAAAATAGAGGGCGTGCCGCTTCTTGGCAATGTTAAAAGCTCCCAGATGATGGCAAGCAACCTTGTCATCAAAGGACAAAATTCGACAAGTTTTAGCTCAGAGCCTGGGACAATGACTTCAATCATTTGCGAGGAAGGAAGCCAAAGATTGCTCAGTAACAAGCAAGGCATCACGCTTGATTTGCAAGTATTTGAAGCTCAACACAGTGTCAATATTATTGCAACTGCTCTTGAGGCGGGTGTCCATAAAATAATAATTTCTAGTTCTGAGGGCAAATTAATTAAAGAATTTGAGTTCTACCGTGAGGTGGGTGGAGCAAGGCATTTTAAATTCAAGATAGATTCAAACTTGATGCCGTTCGGAGTTTATTTTCTCAAGATTGTGTCGCCATGGGATTTTAAAACAATTAAATATATGCAAGAAATCAAATGATACAGAAAGTTTACCAGCTAGTGTTTTTTATACTTCTCTTTACAAACATTAATCTTTTTTCAGAAGAAGAAAAAGATCCCACTCCATTGTTTTATTGGAATATTGGCGGGGGAATGTCGCTTAATCTACATTCTGCAAATTTTACTAACCTTGGCGATATTCCTTGTTGTAGCCCAGAAGAATATGGCGCTCAGACAGCATTAAGTTGGGGGGCGAACGCTGGGCTATATTTTCCATTTACTCAAAATTGGCTCGTCGGCTTCGATATTGGGATTGTTGATTTAAGTGCTGATTTTGTCTCTAATGAAACAAATATTGGCAAGACTCAGGTGAGAAACTCAAGCGGTGAGATAGCAATTAAAGATGTGGAAGTAGAATATATTCTAAAACCAGAACTTCTAAAAACAAGTATAAATCTGGGGATCAAATACAGGTTTAATAATGGATTTTTAATTGGTGTGGGAACTAGACTTGGGTATTTTATCTCGTCCGACTTTGAGCAATATGAAAAAATTGTGACTCCAGACAATGTGACTTTTGTCCCAGAAGAAAGCCTTGTTAGAAATAAATATTCAGAAGAAATTCCCGATATAAACCCAGTCTCGATTGCACCCAATCTGTGGCTTGCCTATCCGTTGATGAGTATTGGAAATGTGACAGTCTCTCCAGAAATATCTTATTTCTTCAATTTAAGCAATGTTAATTCTAATGACTGGCAGGTCAATAATCTAAATATTGGTGTAAGCCTTGGAGGTATTTTCTATAAGTCTATCGAAGAGAAAGTTTTGCGGGACACGGTTTATCTCCGTGATACTTTTGAAATTCAAGATTATGCAGCAAAGGACGAAAGTATCAAATTGATTTCAAGAGAAGTTTCTGAGGAAAAAGAAGAAATAAACTCCAGCACCACCGCCTATCATTTTACAATTAATGAGAAATATGAAAAGCGAATCAACAGGGCTTCGGGTCTGATTGCAAAGGTAGAAACTTATGGAATCGATAAAAATGGTCGTGCCATTGAGGTTCCGCTCGTGGTGATTGAAGAGTTCGAATCAATAGAGGGATTTCCGCTCTTGCCTTATGTTTATTATGAAAAGGGTGATTATCTGCTGGGGACAAGTTCTCAGAATATTATTTCTTCGGGGGAAACCGCAGGATTTATTCCAGAAAAATTGAAATCAAATATTGACACTGTCCTTTCGAATATGGTCAATATTATTGCAAAAAGAATGAGGGATGCCCAATTGATGAAACTCAAATTATCCTCATTTTATAGCAAGGATTTAGGTATTAGAAAAGATGTTGCAGAAAAAAGAGCGTCTGAAATTAAAAAGTATATGACCAATGTTTGGAATATCTCAGATGAGAGGATTTCTCTGGATTTAAAAGATGTTGAAATTGATACTGGTTCGAAAGATTATCAAGATTTGTTGGAAGAAGCCCGTAGGGTTGAGTTTTCTAGTTCTAGTCTGCAGATGAGTGAACCAGTTTTTATTTCTGATATTTTCCGAAGCTCTAACCCACCACTTATCGGCATTGATTTCACATCGGGTGGCACTAACAAGACTACTTATTTGGCAAAAGCAACTCAAGATGGACGTGTGCTGAGGACTTATTCGGGAGGTGTGGAAAACAAAGGCACTGACAAAATCGAATGGGATATTACAAAAGAACCAATTCCACAAAGGGAAAAGAATATTGATGTCGCACTTGAAGTAAAAGATAAATTTGGAAATATTGCACGAGATTCTGCAAGTATTAAAATTGAGCAAATTACAGTCAAGAAGAAAAGAGAAATCAGACAAGATGATGTGGTGTTTGAAAAATATACGCTTGTGGTCTTCGACTATAATTCCTCTGAGATTACGAAGGTTCAGAGAAATATTATAAACATGATTAAGGGCAAAATCAAAAGCAATTCAAGTGTGCAAATTGAAGGGTATGCCGATAGGACTGGTACTGGTGCTTATAACAAGAATCTTGCAAAAGATAGGTGTAACAATGTCCTGGGTTATTTGAAGACAGAAGAAAACAAAGGAGCAAAGTTCAGCATTCACCCAATCGGAAGCTCAAAGTTTATTTATGATAATGACACGCCAGTTGGTCGTTCGCTCAGCCGTTGTGTTCGGATTATCATTGCAACACCAGTTGGTGATTAACTTTTGTAACCATTTGAGCAGATTGACGTTTGACAAAGGAAAACAGTCACTCACTCTAACCATAAACAAACCAGAAAAGAAAAATCTGAAACTATTTTACTTTATTTTTGAATTTTAATAACATACCAAACTAGGATACAAATTGAATAAAGGAAATATTCTTTGGATTGATGACGAGATTGAACTCTTGCGTCCACATATTATTTTGCTAGAGCAAAAAGGGTATTGTGTGGTCACGGCTAGCAATGGAGACGATGGAATTGAAATACTAAAGGGCGGAGGTGAGCAAAGCTCCAAAATCAGATTCAATCTGGTTTTCCTCGACGAGACGATGATAGGCATGAGTGGGCTGGAAACATTGCCATTCCTCAAAGAAATCGACCAAGGCTTGCCCGTTGTGATGGTAACAAAAAATGAAGCCGAAGGACTTATGGAAGATGCCATCGGGTCCAAGATTGATGACTATCTGACCAAACCAGTAAACCCTACTCAGGTTCTTATGGCTTGCAAGAAATTCATTGAAGGCGACAGAATAGAATCAGAAAAAGCTACACAGAAATATTTCCAATCATTTAATCAAATTCATTCAGAAATTGGTTCGAACCCATCTTGGGGCGAATGGGTGGAAATTTATAAAGACTTAGTCAAATGGTCTTTGGAAATTGACAATGTCGCCTGCGAGGGCGTGGACCAGATGCTAAAAGATCAATGGAAATCTGCCAATTATGAATTTTCCAAAACTGTCGAGAAAAATTACACAAAATGGATTGACCCCGACGCATCTAAGCACAAAGACGACTCGCCACCTCTTTCTCCAAATGTAAACGACCGCTGGTTGAAACCACTCTTGCAAACAAAGGGACCAGTCTTCTATTTTGTGATTGACTGCATGAGATACGACCAATGGCTTGTCATCCAAGATGAGCTAAAGCATCTCTATACTTTCGATACAGACTTTCATTGTGCGATTTTGCCGACGGTCACCGCATATTGCAGAAATTCAATATTTGCGGGGCTCTATCCCGATGATATAAAAAAACATTATCCAGATTTCTGGAAGGTAGAAGACGCAAGCGATGAGCATTCACAAAATAAATTCGAGCAGGAACTACTCCAGTCTTGGATTGATAGAAGGCGAATTAAGCTCAAAGGAAATTATAATTTCTTGAAAATATTCAAGACAGATTTTGGAAGAAAAGTCGAGCGGGATTTGCTCAATTATAAAAATAATTCGCTCACTAGCATCGTGATTAATGCAATGGATATGATTGCCCACAGTAGGTCTGATTATTCGATTCTAAAAGAAATTGCACCAGACGAATCGGCCTATCGCTCGCTTACAAAATCCTGGTTCAAGCACTCTTCCTTCTTTGGGATGCTAAGGCAAATTGCCGAGATTAAAAATGCAAAAGTGCTGATAACTACAGATCATGGCTCTGTTCGTTGCATGAGTGGTGTGCTTTGTTATGGTGATAAAAATACTTCGACATCACTCAGATATAAATTTGGAAAGAACGTAAAGGCAGAGCAAAAAGATGCAATGCAAGTTGCCGATTTGGCAACTTTGCGACTGCCAAGAAATGGTATGAGTGTCAATAATGTAATAGCCAAAGAAGATAAATATTTGATTTACCCAACAGACCATAAATTTTATTTAAATAAATACCGGGACTCCTTCCAACACGGTGGAATATCTTTGGAGGAAATGATTGCCCCAGTTATCACACTAAAAAGCAAACAAAATTAATTTCAACAACAACAAATTTCCTTCATTTATTTTTTTTATTTGACAGAATTCAAAGGTATTGGATGCTTGATAGGAAATAATTTGTCATTTGTTCCCACCACAAACAAAATTAATCAACTAAGCATTTTCTTTACTCGAGCTCTAATCTCAAATTGCTTTTTGAAATTGATGCGTAAGAATTGCTCCGATACATTGAATAGCTTTGATATTTTGCGAGTTGATAATTCGCCATTCTCCTCGATTACCCTCAGTATGAATTTCTTGAACTTCGATATCTTGGGAACGTAGAAATGCGATCCGCCATACTCTTCTATTAGCTTTGTTACGTTTTTTAAGCCAATAACACGACTCAAATCCTGCATATCAACGCTCAACTCTTCATATTTTATCTGATCTAGAATGTTTGACATAATGTCTTCCTCACTTGATTGAATGTATTTTATATTTCGTGGTTTTCAAAATCATCGCACCAGTCATCACCCGCGAATTCCTGCATTCCAAGGGCAATGCAATCAAGATAATCATTTAGTAAATAATGCAAATCATCAATATAGCCGACAAGAAGCGGAAGCTCATCTTGATGTTTATTAATAAATTTTAACATATTTTTCTTCAAAATTATGATTTGCTTATGAAAATCATCTATATTTGCATTGCTGGGTGTGTTAGGTTTGTAATTCATGGCTTCTCCTGAAACTATTTATTAAATAATGTGTAATATCTACACGCAAATAGTGTAATTCTTACACTAAAAACAAGCAATATTTACACTTATTTTATATATTTTTAAAAATATAATTCTTATCGCCTAAATAATTTGAAAATAGCGGTTTTTGGAAACTAATAAAGTATTATTTTTTATGGAAAATATTATAAAAGATTCGGGCGGGCGACTAAAAGAAGTACGCTTGATTTTCAACCAAGGTCAGAAGTTAAGCAGTGAGCAGTTTGCTTACTTGGTTGATGAAACAAGTGATAGAATAAAAAACTATGAACTAGGGCGGGCTAGTATTCCACTCAGGCTTTTGCACCAGCTCTACAAAAAAGGAATTAATCCTAATTATATAATTAGCGGTGAGGGGGGGATGTTTGCCCAGAACTCACAAGGATTATTCCTCAAAAAATCAATCTCTGAAAAAGCTCAAAAAAATAAAGAAGAGAGGCTTTTAAAACTAATCCAGGATTCGGACAAGCAACAATCTGGGACTTATTAATTGAATGAATGTTGTCACCTGTAATTTCTGAGAAAATACTTGGAATTATATTTAAGAATATTAAATCTTCATTAATTATGTGTTTGGAAAATAAATCTTGTTAAATATGAAGAAGTTGATTATATTGGAAAATAATTTTTAGGACAAGGATTGCATAAATGAAAAAACCTTTTATTTTAGTTGTTGATGATAATAAAATAACCACGAAATTGCTCAGAAGATACCTCGAAGCCAACGGCTACGAAGCAACAGAGGCTTACGACGGGATTGATTGCTTGGAAAAAGTTGAACTTCGCCCACCCGATGCCATTGTGCTAGATGTGATGATGCCCAGAATGGACGGCTATGAAACGGTGAGGCGATTGAAAGATGATGAGGTCACAAAGCATATACCAGTCGTTATTGTAACGGCTCTCAATGATGTTGCAAATCAGCTTAAATCAATAGACGCTGGTGCAGATGACTTCCTCTCCAAACCAATCGAGGAGAAATTACTGGTCGCAAAAGTTGGTCTTCTTTCTACCCTTAGTTTAAATGGGCAAAAGGCTGGAAAACTTGAGTCAGCTCTAGCTTCGCTTATTGAAGAAACTGGTCACGGTAAAACTGTTGAAGAATATCTTCGGGATTAATTTTTATATTATATTGTAAAGTATTCCAAAAACTGCATTAAGCTTGCTAGTTTAGTGTACTTTTTGTTTCAAATGAAAAAATTATATCTGATATTATTACTCCTGGCTTTTTTGCTCTGCTCTTGTGTAAGATTAAGTGATTTTGCAAGGGATGTCGCACAATTAAAAAATATAGAGTTCAGACTTTCTGCCATCAAAAATGTTAGAATTGCAGAAATTAAACTTGACAGGAAAAGAAAAGCAGATGATCTCACGCTGGGCGAAGGACTAAACTTAGCAAAAAACTTTGCTAGTGGGAAAATGCCAGTGAATTTTACTATAATCGTGCAAGCAAAAAATCCAAACTATGATAAGGCAAAGAATATTGGCACAAATGCAAGGATTCTCTCTTTCGGATTTGATTTGTTTATTGATGATGTGAGGGTTGCAAATGGGAATATTCAAAATCCGATAGAATTACCCTACAAAAATAAACCAGTCGATATTCCAATTCTAATAGAATGTGACCTTATTGAAATGTTCGACATTGAAATGTTCGACCCTGGTTCATACAAGAAATTAATGCAACTTGGACTCAATATTTCTGGGTTTAAAACCGATAAAGTAAATATTAGAATGGAAGCTACTCCAAAAATTGAAACACCAATCGGAAATCTTAGCCCTGGTAGAATTACTATCATTGACAGAGATTTCTAATTTTAAAAGATAATAATAAATTTTACTCAACAATATAGGAGTTAATAAAACTCAGAATGGACGACGATTATTATAGTTATTTTTATTTGATTTTCCTTATTTCCTCATTTCTTGCATTGCTCAACGCTGCATTTTCATATCTGTCAAAACAGAAACTAAACTATGAAACTGAACGCTTAAACCCCAATGCAATGCTCATCTCTAAGCACCGCAACAGATATGAGCAATCCATCGCCAGTTTGTATTCAGTTGAAATTATTGTCTATATTGTGGCTACTCCGTTTTTTTTACTGAACAGCCTCTTTCAAGAAACTAGTCTTTATTCTATTCCCATTTGGTTGCTAATTATATTTCTTGTGAGAATTATTATGTATTCGTTCGGAATGCGTTTTGCCGATAAAATTGCACTGGAGATGGCTCGACCTATTTCATTCTTTATTATCCTAGGTTCGTTTTTTGAGAAAATAAGCACTCTGCTTAATAATTTAATGGGAGGGAAAGATACTCCCGAAGAAGAAAAAGAAGAAATTGAAGCACTTGTTGAATCAGCCCGTGAAGAAGGAAATTTGGACGAAGACGAGTACAGGATACTGAAAAATACACTCAGCTTCTCAGGTGTCCTAGTCGAAGATGTAATGACTCCAAGAACTGTTGTCTTCTCTTGTGGTGCCGATGAAAAGGTCGAAGATGTAATTAAATTATCCGAATTAAACAATTATTCACGCTTCCCAATCTGGGACGGCGAAAGTATTGACCAAGGGCTAAGGGGATATGTTATGACCAGGGACGTGCTGCAATCGGCACTCAATGGTGAGACATCGATTGCCGTTAAATCGCTCGCCAAAGAAATTTATATGATTGCAGAAACCGTGACGCTCGACCAAGCACTGGAGCTTTTCCTAAAACGCCGCCAACACCTTTTTGCCGTAGTCGATGAGTTTGGGGGATTTGAAGGACTTATCACAATGGAAGATGTGGTCGAAACCATGATTGGTGCCGAAATAGTAGACGAAGCCGATCACATAATTGACCAAAGAGAACTCGCTAAGAAGCGACGTGACAACCGTTTAGGTAAAACTAATATAAAATAATATTCACCCCCTAGCCTCTTCATTATTATTTTTATTTACCACACTTAAAATTATTCATTTGATTATGAAGTTTTTTCTAGCTACCTTTGTACTTGTTCTTTTAGAAAAAATCGTCACATCTCTTGTCACTTCAAGTGGGGTCAGAAAATAGCTTGAGCTGGATTCGGTGCAAGACTGGGTACAGTTGGGCTGGATTTGAGCAGGGCTGGATTCGGTGCAAGACTGGGTATAGTTGAACAAGATTTTTTGAGCTTAAACCAAATTATATTCTGGCAAAAACTTCTCAAGAGATGGGCAAACAAGTTGCACTCACTATGTAAATATATTTTTACACGGCGGGCAAAAAGCAACGCAAGTGCGGGGTGTGGCGCAGGCCGGTTAGCGCGTCTGGTTTGGGACCAGAAGGCCGAAGGTTCGAATCCTTTCACCCCGACAATTCCCTTTTATGGGTTTATTTCTTTTAAAAACCGATTACTTCTTAGTGGTCGGTTTTTCTTTTTGAACCAGACTTGTCCCAGACAATAAAGTAAAAATAAAGCCCAACTAAAATTAATTAGCTGGGCTTTGTTATTGTTCGATGAGATTCTGGACAAGCCAGAATGACACACTTCAAAGCACACTTCGTGTGGTCGCAATGTGACTTACGCTCCTGGAGTTTCGGGTAATGTATGCTCACGTCCCTTGTTCTGCTCCTTCAAATATGCCATCAGTGGCTCGAAATATTCAAGCATGGCACGTGCCGACACGTCCTCACCAATTGACTCTTTAAGAT
>JAJRPT010000182.1 GCA_024280675.1 Bacteroidota bacterium | reverse complement strand
TGTCATTGGACCTTTGTGATATTCGTTCGGACCAAATACGTTAAAGAACTTATATCCACACACCTTATAATCAAAGCCCTTTTTTCTCACCCACTGGTCAAATTCATGCTTTGACCAACCGTAGCCATTTAATGGTTTTAATGTGTCAAAGGTTTCATCCGAATATCCACTTTCTCCTGCCCCATAAGTCGCCGCACTCGAAGCATAATGAAATGGAATCCCCTCTTCAATGGCAAAGCCGCAGAGCTCTTGGGAGTACAGTGCATTATTTTGGTAGAGATAATCAATGTCAAGTTCAGTTGTTGAAGAACATGCTCCGAAATGAAATATTGCTTCGACACTGCCATTGAAATTTCCCTGTTTAAGCTGTTTACGAAATTCAGATTTATGGGTATACCCTCTGTATTTCTTCCCGACTAGATTACGCCACTTCTCGGTCTTTCCCAAATTATCAACAATAAGAATATTTTCAATGCCATTATCATTCAACTTTTTTAAAAAGCATGAACCAATAAATCCCGCACCGCCGGTCAATATGATAATTTTATCATTCATTTTGCTTTTTAGAAAAATAAATTAAGCATCCACTGAAAATATAGAATTAAACTTAGCAATAGCCTCGTCAAGTCCAGAAATAATTTCTTTTGTCAGTGCAGCTTTTTCTCTCAAATCTGCCAGCAACTCGCTATAGGAATTTTCCATAAATTCAGTAATTTCCATTTCATATCTTTTCAACGCCTCAACAGGGAGTGGGTCGAGATGCCCTTTTGTGGCACAATAAATCAGTACAATCTGAATATCAATCGGCACCGGAACATATTGAGCTTGCTTTAATATTTCGGTAAGCCGCTCGCCACGAGTAAGTTGTGCTTGAGTTGATTTGTCAAGATCTGAACCAAATTTTGCAAATGCTTCAAGCTCACGAAACATTGCAAGCTCGAGTTTAAGAGGACCAGCAACTTTTTTCATAGCTTTCACTTGTGCTGCTCCACCCACACGAGACACTGAGATACCAACATTAAGAGCAGGGCGAACACCAGCATTGAACAGGCTTTGCTCAAGATAAATCTGACCATCAGTTATCGAAATCACATTAGTTGGGATGTAAGCCGAAACGTCACCGGCTTGAGTTTCGATAACGGGAAGAGCGGTAAGCGATCCAGCACCTTTTTCGTCACTCATCTTTGCCGCGCGCTCTAGCAAACGACTGTGAAGATAAAACACATCACCTGGATATGCTTCACGTCCTGGAGGGCGACGCAATAGCAAAGATACCTGGCGATAGGCAGCGGCTTGTTTTGAGAGGTCATCATAAATAATTAATGAATGGCGGCCATTGTCCCTAAAAAACTCACCCATCGAGCAACCCGCATAAGGTGCAATAAACTGCATCGGAGCTGGGTCGGATGCGTTTGCTGCAACAATAATTGTATACTCCATCGCTCCATGCTTTTCTAAAACAGAAACCACTTGAGCAACCGTTGAGCCCTTTTGCCCAACGGCAACATAAATGCAATAAACAGGATTAATACCAATTTTCTTAGCTTCTTCGGAGTGTGTGTATTTTTGATTAATAATGGTATCGATTGCAACGGCAGTCTTGCCCGTTTGCCTATCACCAATTATCAATTCACGTTGTCCACGTCCAATTGGAATTAGTGCATCTACCGATTTCAAGCCAGTTTGCAATGGTTCAGAAACCGGTTGGCGGTCCATCACACCGGGTGCTTTCCTCTCAATAGGATAAGTTTTATCTGTGTTAATCACACCTTTGCCGTCAATTGGTATCCCGAGTGAATTGACAACACGGCCAAGCAAGGCTTCTCCAATCGGAACCGATGCCACACGACCAGTACGCTTGACAGTGTCGCCCTCTTTTACAAGCCTATCTTCACCGAATAGAATCACTCCGACATTGTCTTCTTCGAGGTTAAGAACCATTCCCATAACTCCATTTGGGAATTCCACAAGCTCTGATGCCATTACTTTTGTGAGTCCGTAAACACGCGCGACACCATCGCCAATTTGCAACACTGTACCTACTTCATAAATGTCAGCTTCGTTCTCAAATCCAGAAAGCTGACGGCGAAGTATGGCTGAAATTTCTTCAGGTCTTACATCTACCATTATTTTTTTATACCTTAATTAAATTATTTTGTTATTTTCTTTTTTTCAAATTCCCTAATAAATCATGCAGAACCATGAATTAAAGCATGATGAATCCTGTCAAGTTTAGTTTCCAATCCTGCGTCATAGACCCAGTCATCGATCAACACTTTGACCCCAGCCTTAATTGATGGGTCGATTTCAAAGCTAGTAATAGATTCTTTCTGTGTAATCTCTGATATTTTATTAGTGATAAATGACTTAGTCTTCTCGTCCAACTCAATGGCCGTTGTCACAAGGGTTGGCATCCTATTATTTTTTATATTAAAAAGTATTTCAAACTGAGCGATAATAGAGATTATCATCATTTCTCTTTGCTTTTTTATTATCAGCACAAGGAAATCATAAGTCAATTTCGAGACTTTGCCAGAGAAAATCTCTTTAAAAATATTAATTTTCATGTCATACTTTATGACTGGATTTACGAGCATCACTTGCATTTCCCTCGATGATTCTACAACAGAGCGTATTTGCAAAAGGTCATCGTAGGTCCCCTCAATTTGCTTTATTTCTTCTGCAATGGAAAACAATGCTCGGGCGTATCGTTCGGATATTTTCTTTTCAATCATTTCTTTATAGATTAATTTTTATTGTTGATAAATTAAGTGATTATCTTATATCTCTGACGTGTATATATTTACAACTCATGCGACATTGATATTAATTAGATTTAATATCGGAGATATAAGAGTTTATAAGAGCTTCATGCTTGTTTTTATCCAGCTTTTCATCAATCAATTTCTCTGTCGCAATAATTACAAGTCCTGCGACTTCACGTCTTAGCTCACCTATTGCATTTTGCTTTGAGCGTTCAATCTCTCGCAATGCTTCTTCGAGTTTTTGAGATTTAGCAATTTCTCCTGCTTCTTTTCCTTTGGCAATAATATCATCTGCTCTTTCTCTTGCCGCAGACAGCATTTTGTTGATTTCTTTTTGTGCTCCAGAAACTTTGTCTTCTGCAGTCCTCAGATGAACTTTTGCGTCGCTATGTTTTTTCTCAGCATGGGCAATCGAATCATTGATATGATTTTCCCTATCTTCTAATGCACCCATAATAACAGGAAATGCCCATTTTTTCAAGATGACCATTAGTATCGAGAAAGTAAAAATGGTCCATATTACCAGACCCCAACTTATTTCAAACATTTTTTCTCCAGTAGATAATGTAGCCCTCGCTTTGGGAAAAGCAAGGGCATTAAATTAATTATATTTGCTAGCTCTACCTTTTTTTTCTTAGGCAGACATTAGCAAAAAGCAAATAACAAGTGCAAAAAGTGCAGCACCCTCAATAAGTGCAGCAGCGATAATCATCATTGTCTGCAATGAACCAGCAGCTTCTGGTTGGCGACCAGCCGCCTCAAGTGCCGATGCCGCTAATCTTCCAATTCCAAGACCAGCTCCAATAACTGCTAGACCTGCGCCAATACCTGCTGCTAATAATCCGATTCCTTCCATTATAAAACTCCAAATTAAATGTAATAAAATATAATAATAGTTAATGTGCGTGTTGCTCGTCACTGTGCATACCTAATCCTACGAATATTGCAGTAAGCATAGTGAAAATAAATGCTTGTAAAAACGAAACCAGTAATTCCAAGAGATAAACAAACAATGAGAATCCTATAAAAGGTATACTCGCAAAAAAGCTCTCAAAAAGTAAAATCAGTCCTAAGAAAGTAAACAAGACCATGTGTCCAGCCGTTAAATTTGCAAACAAACGAATCGCCAGAACACCTGGTTTGATAAACAATCCAGCAACTTCTATGGGAATAAGTATTGGCCACAGATACCACGGCGAACCAGCGGTAAGGTGACTCAAATATGCTTTTATGCCTTCTTTCCTGATTTGCGAAACGTTGATGACCACAAATGCAATTATGGCAAGCCCAAGGGTGATGCTTATACTACTGGTTGGGGTGTGACCCCCGGGAAGCAAGCCCACCATGTTCAAGAAATATATAAAGAAGAACGTTACTATGAAGTATGGCGTTAGTTTGTCTGCCCAAATTCTTGATGGAATGTTTGGCCGAACGATATTGTCTCTTATCATTAATATAAAAACTTCAACAATGTGCGCCAGACCTTTGGGAGCTTTTAGTTTATTTTTTTTGAAAGACGCTCTGGTTTTTGCAAACACTAAAATCATTAAAAATGCTGCAATAAATTGGAATGCAGCTAGATTTGTGATTGAAAGGTCAAGAGTTGGAGGCTCGTGTGTTTTGGCATTTACGATATGGTGATGCTCGTAAATATATTCGCCCGACTGCTGCATTGCCGTCACGCCAGAATATGTCTTTAAACTTCCCCCGTCAATCAAAATAACGGGAAGTTCAAAAAGCTCTTTATTGAAGAGGGTAAAATCACGGTGATCTCCAAGGCTACCCAGAACTTTCTGAAGTACATTTTCCTCTTTGTGTTCGGTGTGAGCAAGGACGTCGTGTCCAGTGTGCTCACCGCTGGAGTCTTTGTGTTGCCCATCATGGTTATGTCCCGACCCAAAAGCAATCAACTCTGTATTAGATTCTTTACTCATTATCCAGTGATTTTTGTAAGTTTGATGACAGTTGTTTTTTTATTTTTAATATTTCTACACTCAAAAAAACAAAATAAAACAACATTAGAACAAGCATGAATTTTATTTTGTCAAATTCTACCAGACTAGCAATAGCTATTGCACAAATGAAAAAGATTAAATTCTCTATCGAGATGAATATCAATAATTTCTTCATCAAATCTTCTGGCTTTGTCTGTTTTATTTTGGAGAAATAAAATAATGAAATTATAAATTTCAAGAATGACAAAACAAAAGCATAGACTATTTCAATCATTTTTTATTTACTTTTTTTACTGTTCTGAGAAAATTCATAAATGCAACAATGGTAAATGTAAACGAGAAAATTAAAGTGAAAACTGGACTTGTACTAATTTTTTCATCAAGCCAACTCCCTAAGAATAATCCCAACAAACAAGTGACGGCAAGTTGTGTTCCCGAGAACAAAAGCAAAGCAATTGTTTTTTGGGAATTATTTTCATTGCTCAGTTTCATCTGATTTTCTCAATTTGGAAAAACTATTTCTCAAATGCGTAAAAATAAGATTTCCAAAAATAAGAATAATTTATAAACTAGACAAAACGTAGAATTAAATTTATTCAATAAATTGAATATTTTATTAACAAACCAAAAAATTCTCGTTAATTATTAGATATTCAAGAAAAATAACAAAAGGATTTACCTCTGAGCAAATAAAATTACTTCCTTATAAAGTTTTATTTTTAGTTAATTTTGTACCGGCTTTCATATTGCAATTTTTTCAGTCATCAACTCATCAAAATATTATGTGCAATTACTCTCGCATATCCTCCCTAGATTGTCTGATTGGCAACACCCCATTGCTTGAAATACAATTTAAATACAAAGGCAAGTCCAAAAAGATATTCGCCAAGGCTGAGAATTTTAACATGACCGGTAGCATCAAAGATAGGATGGCTCATCATATTCTAAAGACCGCAATCAAAAAAGGCAAGCTAAGAGAAAATGCTAGAATAATTGAAGCAACGAGCGGGAATACTGGGATTTCTTTTGCTGCCATTGGAAAAGCGATTGGTCATCCAGTTACTATTTTCATGCCTGATTGGATGAGCCAAGAGCGAATAAATCTCATCATTGGCTTTGGAGCAGATATTGAGCTAGTTAGTTCAGAGGAAGGCGGTTTTTTGGGAAGTATAAGACGCTCAGAAGAGTTGGGCGAAAGACTAGAAAATTCTTTCTTGCCCTGCCAGTTTTCAAATCAAGACAATGTCGATGCTCACTACACCACCACAGCACCCGAGTTATGGTCTCAATTAGAATCAATTGACACACCTCTTGAGGCTTTTGTAGCGGGCGTTGGGACTGGTGGTACAATCATGGGAATGAATAAATATCTAAAAGAAAAGAATCCCTTGGTTAAAGTACACCCTCTTGAACCATCGAACTCACCAACACTTTCAACTGGACACAAAATTGGCAAACACAGAATACAAGGCATTTCTGATGAATTCATACCAAGCATTGTTGATTTGAAGAAAACGGATAAAATTGTTGCCGTCGATGATGGCGATTCTATTATCATGGCACAAAAACTTTGCTCTGAGCTGGGTTTGGGAGTTGGAATTTCAAGTGGTGCAAATTTTATTGGAGCAACAATGATTCAAGAGGAATTAGGATCTCAATCCCTTGTAGCTACAATTTTCCCAGATAGCAACAAGAAATATTTAAGCACAGACTTGCTAAAAGAAGAGCCACCGAAAGAAGGATTCATTTCGCCACATATAGAATTTACTGGGTTTAGAGCCATTAAAAGAGTTAAAATTTAAGAATTAATTTCTCTAAAAGTAATTTTGCGGCATCTGGGATGATTGTCCCTGGTCCAAAGACAAAGCTAACACCATTTTTATAAAGGTAGTCATAATCTTGCTCAGGAATCACACCACCAGCAATCACCATAATATCGGAGCGTTTGTGTTTTTTCAACTCATCAATAAGTTTAGGGATTAAAGTCTTATGCCCAGCGGCCAAAGTACTTGCCCCAACAATATGTGCGTCATTTTCCACTGCCTGCTTTGCCGTTTCTTCTGGAGTCTGGAAAAGCGGACCAATGTCCACGTCAAATCCAAGGTCGGCAAAAGCAGTTGCAATCACCTTAGCACCCCTATCATGCCCGTCTTGCCCCATTTTAGCAACCAGTATTCGGGGACGGCGACCTTCCTTTTCGTAAAAGCTGTCCGAAAGCTTTCTAACAATTTTTATCTTATTCATGTCGGTCGATTCCTTGGTATAAACTCCAGATATTGTACCCGAATTTGCTTTATGCCTGCCAGATATTTTTTCAATAGCAAAAGATATTTCTCCGAGTGTGGCATGTTTTTGAGCTGCCTGAACCGACAACTCAAGCAAATTCCCATTGCCAGATTTTACAGACTCTGAAATTTTAGAAAGTATTTCATTAACTTCGCCATCATTTCGCTCCGAGCGTAATTTATTCAGCCTCTTAATCTGAGATATTCTCACCGATTCATTATCGACTTCTAAAATATCAAAATCAATTTTTTCGTCTGTTTTATATTTATTTACTCCAACCAAGACCTGTCCACCCGAATCAATTCTGGCTTGCGTACGAGCCGCTGCTTCCTCAATTTTTAGCTTTGGCAATCCAGAGCTAATCGCCTTTGCCATCCCGCCAAGAGATTCAATTTCGTCTATATGTTCCCATGCTTTTTTCATCAAGTCATCGCCCAATGACTCAACATGAAAAGAACCTGCCCAAGGGTCGATGGCCGAGGGGATGCTTGTTTCTTCTTGCAAAAATATTTGAGTTTCCCTAGCAATTAGTGCCGAAAAATCAGTCGGCAGGGCAATCGCCTCGTCGAATGAATTTGTGTGCAGAGATTGTGTCCCGCCGCATACTGCCGCCATTGCCTCAATTGTCGTGCGAGCAATATTATTGTATGGGTCTTGTGCGGTCAAGCTCCAACCACTTGTTTGGCAATGAGTTCTGAGCATTAGTGATTTCGGGTTTTTGGGATTAAACTGCTTCATCATAGTTGCCCACATAAGGCGTGCGACCCTCATCTTGGCAATTTCAGTAAAGAAATCCATCCCAATCGCCCAGAAAAAAGATATTCTGGGTGCAAAAGAGTCAATATCTAGCCCAGCTTTTATTCCAGCTCGAACGTACTCAAGCCCGTCGGCAAGAGTGTAGGCCAGCTCCAAATCAGCCGTCGCACCCGCTTCCTGCATGTGATAGCCTGAGACCGAGATGGAATTAAACTTGGGCATATTCTCAGACGTATATTTGAAAATATCACCAATAATTCTCATCGATGTTTGTGGCGGATAAATATAGGTATTTCTCACCATATATTCTTTTAAAATATCATTTTGGATTGTGCCAGAAAGCTTGTCAATACTGATTCCCTGGGCTTTGGCACTTGCAATATAAAATGCTAGAATTGGCAGAACAGCACCGTTCATTGTCATCGAAACAGATATTTCACCAAGCGGAATCCCGTCAAATAAAATATCCATATCAAGCACCGAATCAATGGCTACGCCTGCTTTTCCAACATCACCTTCTACTCTTTTGTTATCAGAATCATATCCACGATGTGTCGGCAAATCAAATGCAACGGAAAGTCCTTTTTGCCCGCCCTCCAAATTACGCTTGTAAAAAGCATTACTTTCCTCAGCAGTTGAAAACCCGGCATATTGGCGAATTGTCCACGGCCGTGATGTGTACATGCTCGGGTATGGACCCCTCAAAAAGGGCGGAACACCAGGCGAGTGAATGAATTTAGGATGATTCTTTGTCTTGTTGGTAAAATTATCAATATCAAAATCTTGAAAGAACGATTCATCTAAGTTCTTTAGTTTCAATATAGTTGAACTGGTCATCTCAGAAATCAAATTGTCAAAATAATATGAACCATTGCTTGGGTCAGGATTTTCTTGTAGCGAAGATTCTTCTTTAAGAATGTGAAAAATATTCACAGTGATTCTGTCTGAGGTGTCAAGTTTCACAAAATCAGCGCCTCCAAACATTGCGGAACTGATTTGGGAGGTCAGCCTTAATAAATTAATTTCTTTACTAGATTTATTTTTACAGAACGGAATTGCTTCAATTTTATAGTTTGCATTAATCTTCTCTTTTTTTAGAAGAGCGTCAAAAAGTATTCTAAATGATTTCAGCCGAACAATTTGAATATAAAAATCTGTATTTAACTCAAATCTAAATAATATTTTTGTGTTTTCATCTTGCTTTAAATATTTAACAGCATCTGAAATAGCTAAGGCACTTTCTTCAACATTGAATATTTTGTCAAAACTAGAGCTATCAAAATCTGATACAACAGTTTTTGCTGGGTGAGTGTCAAATGATTCAGAAGAGAAATAAATTGCTCTTGAATGG
>JAJRPT010000181.1 GCA_024280675.1 Bacteroidota bacterium | reverse complement strand
TCTACGCAAATTACATTGTTTCCAGTTTCTGCAAATGTTGTACCCGAAACAATTCCAACATAACCCGTTCCAACAACTCCAATATTGTATGACATTGTTTTCTACCTTTTTATTATTTTATATTTTATATTGAATTTAGAGTTTTCAAGACTAGCAAAATAAGGATTATGCTTAAAATTATTGCAATAATAATCTTAAAAATACTTTTGGATAGTTTATATAGAAGAAATATTAGCAATAAGGCAATCGCTATATGAATATAGACCGGGGCATTGATTATATATTGGATTGCTTGCTCTTGGCTCATCTGACAAGGAATGTAAATGGTATACGTCCTATGGCTACAAGCCCGTCACGACTGGGGCTGAATCTCCATGTTTTTAGTGCTCTTATGGCCGCGGCTTCAAGTTCTGGATCAGCTTTCTGAAGTGGGGTGACGCTCGAGACTGTCCCGTCGGGGAGGACTTTGAATTGCAAAGTGATACGGGCAGAGATTACAACATTTTTGGGGAATCGTGGCAATGTCTTATTGAGTAGAATTCGGCTGCCACCACCGCCCCAGTCAATCTCGCCAAAGCCGTCGCCTTTGCCTCTTCCACTACCACGCACGCCAAGTCCCATGGCAAGTTCATCTTCGTCCCCTTTTTTATTGCCCACAGACCTGCTTTTACTTCCCTTATTGTTCTTGGTCTTTTTTTGCTTGCTTGATAATTTTTTGACCGAACGAATGTTATTGCTTTCTGAAATGTCGTTAGAGTTTGGAGATCTTTTCTTTTTGAGATTAGAGGCTTTTTTTTGTGCATCTTCGAGATTCATTCTCTGGGCTTCGCCTCTGAGACTCTTGCCCTCTTTTGTGAGATTGCCTGATTTACGTCCAGTCCCATCGCCGGAGCCGAGGTTTAGCAGCTCAAGTGGGATTGTAGATATTTGAACGCTTGGCTTTGGTGGATCAAGCTCGAACATACCAAAGAGTAGAAACAAAAATACAATCAAAACACTGGAAATCCCAAAGCCTTTGAGAGTGTTCTTTTTCCAGGGTACGGCATACCCTAGTCTTGTATTTATCCTAATCTCCCCCACTTTTTGTTTATTCCCCCACAGAATGTTTTATTACTTTGGTCTGGCTATTTATTCTACCTACTTTATTCTGTCCACCCAAGATTGAGCAAATCCGTACTGCATGGCCGCAGCCTGTGCTTTTTGTCTGGTCTTGAACTCGCCAAACCTGACTCTGTACCAAACCTTGTCCCTCATTAGCTGAGTTGTGATGAATCCATTTTTTATGTTTTTGCTTTTTAATTTAATCAACCAATCCCGCGCGTCATCTTCGGAGGGTGAAGAGTAAATTTGTACAGCAAAAAGACCCTTGTCGCTTTGTGGTTTTCTTTTTGCTTTTGGAATTTTTATTTTCTTTCGGCTTTTTTCTTTCTGGCTAACCGTAGAACGTTTTACTATGTCTTTTGTTGGTGAGCTATTTTCTTTTTCAATTTTTTCGCTTGATAGACTTGTTTCAGTCTCTGGGGATTCTTCTGGGAACTCATTTTCGGCAATTATTTGGGATGGCTCTTTGCTGGCTTCTTCAATAAGTTCAACTTCTTGAGGATTACCAATCTCTTTAATATTTTGTTTGTTTGATTCCTTTTCGTTTTTCTTTTCGATATTTTTTCCCACACTTTTATCTTCATCTTTTGAAATATCGCCAGCAGAAGATTTGGCATATCCAATGGCAAGTGTGTCTCCTGGAATAATTAAATCATCTGAATTAAATATTATTTGATATGTAGAATAGCCGATTACAGACAATAGAATTACGGCTGCCGAGGAAGCCATCAGAATGAAACGCTTTTTTGAAAGAGATTTCTTTTTTGTCTTTTTTGTCTTTTGGGAAGAGTTTTCTTTTTCTTCAGAGTTTTCTTTGTCGGGCGATGACAATCCATCATCGGCCTCTCGAACAACAACTTCTTCTAGTCCAAAGGTAGAGGGTTTGCCAGAAGAAATTTCTGATAGGTCGATAAGCTCGGCACTTTCTCCTTGCTCCTCGATTGGAACGAAATCCTCTTGAACTGGCTCAATATCGTTTTCTCCAAAACCAAAGCCAGCAGCAAATTCTTTTTCCTTTTTGTCTTCTTTGATTTTGTCAGAGCGATCTTTCTCTGAGCTAAGTAATTCTCTTAGTGCTTTTTCTTCTTCTGTTTCGTCTTTTGGGATTACATTGGAGAGATCTTCTTCTTCCTCAACATTTACCAGCTCCTGAGTGGTGGAATCAGTGGTAGTTGCACTAGGTGGTTCATCGCTAGTTTTTTCTTGGACCAGGTCACCTGGTTGGACCAGCTCAGATGGTTGGACCAGGTCACCTGGTGCGTCCGAAGATAGTGACTCTTCTTCGCTGGCAATCGCATCTTCGCCAAGCAAATCACCCAGCTCCTGTGTTATATCTGGGGTTTCCTCTAGCTCATCAAACTCCTCGGAGACGTTCTCCATTTCCTCATCATCATCGCTGCTTTCAATTTCTTGTGGCTCATCCGCTGGGATGATGGGTTCGGGTTCGTAATCGAAATCGGGCATGACACCAGGGTAGGCATCTAGCTTTTCTAGCTTAAATGTCTCGTCGTCTGGAGCACCAAGGTCGAATCCACCTCTTTGTTCCTCTTCGGATATGTCTTTATCGAATGCACTCATATTTTTTTTATATTTTGAGGTTCACACCTATCTTTCCGAAAATACCACCTTCTTGGTAATTATTATAATAATAAATATTCTGGTTCAGCAGATTGTCTGCTGAGATGTTTATGAATAAATGATTGTACAATCTGTAATTGATTGATAAACCAAGGTTTATGTATTGATCTAGTTGCTCTTCGAGGGCAATACTAAAATATCTTTTGCCTATAAAATGTGCATAAGTTTGCGTGCTTATGTCTTCGCCCCAGAAGACAGACCAGGAAGCTTTTGCATCTAGCTCAGGCAGATAGGTCACTTGCGTTGAATTAGTCTCGGCCATTCCGCTTTGCCAAAGAAGGTCTAGGCTGAGTAGATTTTTATCATTTATTTCATAGAATGACCTCATTCCTATTTTGACAATATCGGCACTTCCTCCAGAAATATTAAATTTTGCAGAATCTATATTGTAAAAATTCAAATACTCAGAGTATTTGTCGAAGGAAGCAAATGTTGTAATTGCCCATTTTGTACCGAATTTATATTCCCAAGCGGTATTAACTCCTATTGTTTTTTCCGAATGAAAGATTGTAGCATTGGATGAAATGTATGGGTTTCTTGCAAGCAAATCTCTTAGCAAAGTCCTATCAAGCCCGCCATCTATTTTCAAAATAAGCGAATTATTTGAGTTGGGATTGAATGAAGTAATCAGTTCATAACTAAGTCCTTTGCTAGCATTCTGAGGGCTGTCCGCTAAATAATATCCTAGTTTACTTTTCATTATAATATTATTTTGGAACCGGTATTGAATACCGCCATAGGCATTGATGAGATTATTGCTTTGGTTTAAATCCGAACGAATGTCAAGCTCGCCTCCACCCAAAAATTTAAAATCGTCATAAGGATTTATAATATCAAGATAGGCTCCGAATCCACCCGAGCCAACATCGCCAGGGTCAGAAAGTGTCACTATGTCGGTCAGTATTCCAGCCCTGAAGTCAAATCCTTGGTAGGAGCCTTTGGTGTCGGAGAGAAAACTAAAATTTGTGCTAGTTCTTTGGAATGGAGAAAAAATGGCATAATGGTTATAGTTTGCATAGTTGAAATCAAAGCGGGCTTTTGTATTGCTAGAACCAAATATCCAAAATTTAGGGTCGGCAAGATAAGAGGAGTTTAGGCTCAAATCAATTTTTGAGTAATCTGCATTATCGACCCAGCCTGCGCTGGCCTCGGTGCTCACAAGTGTGTAAACGTCAAATCCCACGAGGTCAAAGGTGTATCCCGCTCGAGCGTTAATGCTTGCCCACTGACCAAAACTTGCCTCAATAAATGCAGTCTCATCGAGTGGGGAAATAAATGATTTCGCCAGACTTGGTTTGGGAAGAAGAAGAGATGTCTGCTTCTCTAGTGAATTAATTGAGTCCAGCTCGGCACTACTGAGATGAGGCGTGTTCTGAGGAAACTTCTTAGTGGTTGATTTAATATTTAGATTTATGTTCCTGTCGATAATTACCTCGGGCATTTCCATTGGGCCTTGTGCCGAGGAGATACTGTCGATGCCCTTTTGAGCAAAGAGAGAACTGCTTCCAAGCAGCAACCCAATCAATAATATGAGTATTAAATATTTAATCATCGACTCTTAGTATTTTCTTTAACATTTCTTCGTCCTGGCTGCTTAAATTAATCAAATCATAATTTCTGATGGTGTCTAGTAATTCTTTTTTGACGAGCATCAAAAAAACATGTTCGCCCGGCCAGTCGTAGGCAATAAAATGATCGCCACTTGCGTCGGTTAATTTCCAGATTTCTACTTTGTCATTACGCAATTTCACGCCGGATATCACGGCTGGCTTAAATGATGCCACGTCTTGATAGACAAGCCTTTTTGTCTTGTCTAAGTCCAGACAAGTTGCCAATGCCTCGCTGTAATCAGATTTATCATCGGAAATTAAGCAATCTAGTCTCAATCCCCTGCGTGGAGTTTCGCAAGTGCAAATAAGTGCTTGACCAGATTTGAGTGAATTAGTTAAAACATTTAAGAAATCTTCGCTACAAAGATTGATAAGGCTTTGGGAACCTAGCTCGACTCTGCCATAATTTGCATTCTTCAAACTTATACTGCAAGTGAGTTCATATTTGTTGAAAGGGTTTGCTTCCTCATCTATTTTGATGATGCCTGAACTTGGAGGAATTCCAATACAATGGGACAACATTCCAAAGATATCATTGAGGCATTTGTCCTTATGTTTGTCCAGCGTTTTGGGATTAGAAATAAATCTTTTCAACAGCTCTGCCGACTGTCTTAATTTTCGGTGCAAAAGAATTTCCAATTCAGCTCTTTGTTCGGTGTGATAGACGGCCTGCATGTCCTCGCTTGTAACAATTCCGTATTTGCCGATAAGCTCTTGGTAATATCTCAGACTAAATTCATTTGAGAGTGGCTTAGAATAGTTTACATCGCTTTCGTCTTCTAAAACAGAATTTAAGAATAAAGCTGATCTTTGCAGAAGATCCCAAAAATATATCCAAGAAAAAGACGGGTCTTTGATTAGCCCGGATTGGGAAATGATGAAATAGGCAAGGCTCACAGGACCCCCTAGCCTGAAATCTTGTTCCCATTTTGAGTCATAGTCCAGTGTGGGTGGATGAAGTTTGTAGGAGGAATAGTAGCTCGAGACATCTTCGATACCACGTGCTTTGATGGCATTTGAGATAAGTTGGCGAGGGGGTGACCTGTCTAGCTTTGATAGGAAAATGTTTATTTTTTCTTGAGAAATCATTGCCCTTGTTCCTTAATTTCTATTTTTTCTTCTCTGGTATCTTCGGGGAGATTCTTTTGCACATTTTTCATTCGACGGCTTGCAGTTTTACCAAAATCATCACTTGGTCTTAGCTCAATGATAATGCTATAAACCTGGCGGGCAAGCTCCCATCTTTTCATATTCTCGGACAACTCACCAATATTTAAAAGCGAAAGGGTGTACCAGTCGTCATAGCTCGAGAAGTTTTCTTTGACAATCAAAAAGGCATTCAATGCCAGTGTATCACGCTTGTCTTTTTTCCATAGTTCACCGATTCTGTATTGGGCTTCGGCAGCAAAATCTAGGTTAAAGTCTTGGGCGGCAAGGGCGGCATAGTGAGTTCTGGCAGAATCATTTTCTCCACGCCTCTTATAAAATGACCCCAAACGATGTCCAGCCTCCACAGAAAAATCGTTGTTAGAGTAATCATAGGCGACGTGCTTGTAAATCTGAATTGCCTCGACTGTGTCTCCTAGTGTATAACGCATTAATGCTCGCTCAAATCCAGCCTCGGGCGCAGACCTTGATTTGGGCCATTTCTCTTCTACCAACTTTAATATAGAATCTGCTTTTTGAGTATCATTATTTTTCTTGTGTAACATGCCCAGCTTTAGCATCCCAAGAGGTGCAAATCTACTTTGTGGAAATTTATTGACAATTTGATTGAAAGCAGATTCTGCTTCGCCTAGATTTTCCATGCTCACATAGGAGCGTCCTATCCAATATATTGCTTCGGCATTTTCTTTTCTCTTGGGATATTTCTTGATTATTTTCTCATACTCCAAAACCGCTTCGCTGTATTGGGCGGACTCGAATTGGATTTTAGCTTTTTTGTTCATAAAGTCATAAACAAATGGGGAGTTCTGGTTCTTGCCCGTGTAAACATCAATTATCTCAATGGCCTCGGCACCTCTGCCAAGGAGAATTAAGCATTGCTGGATTGATCTCATTGCCTCAGGTGCAAGAGGTGAGTTGGGATAGGACTCCACCACGGTGCGGTAGACTTTGATAGCCTCTTGGTATTTACTTTGGTTATAAAAGGCATTGGCAATGGTGAAATAGGTCTTGGCAATGTACCCTGAGTTGGGGTAAGCGTCTATCAAGAATCTAAAGCTATCGATGGATTCAGAGAATTTTCCCTCTGAAAAACGAATCCAACCAATCAAGAACATGGCATTTGGTGCAAGTTGTGAGTTCCTGTATTTTCTTACAAAATTATAAAGATTGTTAATCGCCTCGTTATATTTGCCAAGCCTGTAAAGAGAGTGACAATGCTGGTAGGCAGAGTATTCGCCCTCGCCACTGTTGGGGTAATGTCTTGCAACATGGGCGTATACCTCAGAGGCTTGCCTGTATTTCTTGCTGAGGTAATAGCCGTCAGCCTCCCGGGCAAGCACTTCTGTTGCGTAATCTGAACCAGGGAATTCTGCCACAAGCCTTTTGTATACTTGTGCCGAAAGATTAAATTTCTTCCTTCTGAAATGTGACCAACCAAGCCCATAGAGTGCGTCTTCACGCCTTTTGCCAGTCGGGTATTGGTCGATAAGGGATGAGTATGTCTTTTCGGCATTCATCAGCATATCTGCCCGGTAATAAGCCTCGGCAAGCCAGAACATAGCCTCTTCTTTTCTTTTGGGGCCATTCTCCTCGGATATAAAAGCAGAAAGCGGGGCAATAGCCAGCGCAGATCTGCCCGCCCTTAGGTGTGCTATCCCTTTTTTGTAACGTGCCTCGTTTAAATAATAATGTTTGTCAGGCATTATATCAAGGCTAGATAAACTAGCTAGATCCTCAGCTTTTTGATAAACAATGACAGCTCTTTCCCATTTCTTAAGTTCCAGATACGTAGCACCCAAAAGAAGATAAACTCTAGCCGAACTGACTACATCGAATGATTCTCTTTCTGCTCTTTCAAGCATTTTTTGTGCCGACTCGAACTCCTTTGCCTCGAAGTGGATTTGGGCAAGCTCCAGCAAAGCAATAGAAATATAGTGGTAATTTGACTTGAGGATTAGTGCTGAGAATTCTTTCTTGGCTAGCTTTATCTCACCTGAGAGTTTGTAACAAAGTGCTCTGTAAAGCTCGGCTATTGAGTGAACTTTCCATGCCTGAGTGTTGTTCCTAGAGATGATTTTATTGTAATCTTGGAGTGATTGCTGGTATTCTTTTAAATTCATAAATGCCCAAGCTCTCCCAAGAAGAACATGGTTGCTAAGCGAACTAGAGGAAAATGTCTCCAAAAAGGAAGTGAAGTAGTTTAATGCCTCGGGGTAATGTTCGCTAATATTAGAAGCCTCTGCCCTCAAATACATGATTTGCTCAAGCGAATGCTCTAGCTTGATTTGCTCTTCGAAGTTAATAGTCGAGGAGTCGCCTTGGGAAAAGAGTCTCCAAAGAGTTTTTGCCTTTTCAAGATTTGCGATTGCTTGTTGTGGATTTCTGAGAACTAACTCCATATTAGCTTGGCGAATCAAAGAGATGAGATAATTGTTTGATTGGGGAAATTGAGTTCTGACTCTTTTGTAGTATTCAACAGCCAGATGGTTGTTTCCAATATTTTCCTCAATCCCAGCCATCATCAAAATAGCATCGTCTGAGTATTCGCCTTGGCCGTTGGCAACAAGCTCAAATACGGTGCGGGCTATGGTGTAAGCCCCAGAGCTGGCAAGAGAAAGTGCTTTTCGGAATTTTGCAATGTGCCAGAGTGTGGAGTAAGATGATTGACCGGTTTTATCACTCAGAATACTTGCCGAAGAATCAGACATTTCGTAGGAATCTGCGGCTTCAGAAAACTTGCCCTCATCATAGAGTATGTTTCCTTTTTGGAAATGAACAAAGGGGAAATAATTTGCGTATCTTTGCTCGAGCAAGAACTCGCCGATTACTTTCTTTGCTTGTGGGAATTTATTCGTGGAAATAAGAATATCAATTCTCATAATAATGGCTTTGGCTTCCAGCGGCGAGGAGGCAATCTCTGGGCTTTGGCTTCTCTGGCTAGCCAATTCGCCCAATAAACGAAGAGCTTTCCTGTCGGCTAGAAAAAGCATCTCTTTTTGATAATTTGAACCAATACCATAGAAATCTTCGGAGTCAAAACCCGAAGGTGAAACACCCGAAGGTGAAACAGCCATGAGATTAAAATTAAGAGCAAGAAATAGTATGATGATCCACTTTTTCAATATAAAAAATCCTCTTAGATTACTTTTTAGACAATGCAAATAATAAAACGCCCATGCCAAAGCGATATTTGGCAAAAGAAGTAATTCTCGTTTAAATGTATTGTATAGAATATGCTATGCTGCTACGCAAAATATGTAAAATTGTTCTTAATAAAAAATAAATTGCTAATTTGTGGATATTTTAATATGGGATTATTCAGAAATTGTCATTTATTATTTTATTATACGTAGGAGCGGGTGGATTTGTTGGCTCGGTTCTGAGGTACACACTAGTCACAGCCATGTCGGGATTCACTTTTTTTGGAGCACCGGCTGGCACATTCATTGTCAATGTCATAGGCTCATTTGCGATGGGTTATGTGGCAGGTACTTTTTTGAAAAACCCAATCGAAGAGCCACTCAGACTTTTGATTACTTATGGTATATTGGGCGGATTTACAACGTTTTCGGCATTTAGTTTAGAGTTTTTTGAACTGGTCTCCAAAGGGCAATTCCCACAAGCAGCCCTCTACATGATGGTGTCTTTTGCCCTTGGCATTGCCTTTCTTTATTTGGGATATAGGATTTCTTGATTATATTTTTTCTTTTAGAAATAATCAAACAATAATTTTATTAGTATTTCATCATTAATATTGTTACATTTGTGGGTTGGGAAATGTTTTTTGATTGAACTTGAGTAAATATTGAAAAAACTTAATAATATAAAGTTGGTATTTGTATTTTTGCTGGGTCTGTTGCTTACACTTATTTCAATTGCGGGGCAGGTTAGCTTTGAATTTTTTGAAGCTAGGACAATGGGCGATGATGTCAAAATTGAATGGAAGCTCGAAGATGAGTCGGAGGTGAAAGAGTACATTATCGAACGTTATTACGCTGGCTCCAACTCCTATAAAAAGGTTGAGAGGGTTTCCTCACTAAAAAAGAATGAACCCTACTCCTATCTCGATGAGAATAATTTCTCGAAACCAACAACAAAATTAAATGCTGAAAATTTCAGACGCTACCGAATTCAAGTGAATTTTGAAGACGGTAATTTCATCTATAGCAACGAAGTCTACGTCACTCACAATGTCTCCTCTGTCAGAAAAACTTGGGGCATGCTAAAAGAGATGTTCAGATAAATGTCTCCATTCAGTAAATTCGTTTTCTCTGCTTTGCTATCACTGTTGCTTTTTGCATCTTCTTTGTTTGCTGGCAAGCCCTCTTTTCCCCAAAATGTGGGTCAGCTAGGAGTGGCTACAATTCTAAATTCAAATAAATCACCAGACAAGCAACAGTCTTTCGCCCAAGGTGACTTCACCCTTGATTCATTGGAACTTTTTTCTGATTCGCAGAATAAAATATTCCGTGTTCACTATACTCTAAAAGATACTCTTCATGGCATTAACCCCGAAGATATTAATCAAAATAATATTCCAGATTATATCGACGCTGTGCTTTATTTTGCAGAATATGTTTATCATGAGACAGCAAAATTGGGTTTTGCCTTGGCAAATCCTGACGGTGGCGAAGGGGGATCTAGGGCAATTGATATTTATGTTGTGGAATTGGGAAGCACCAATGGTAATTATGGCTATACCCAATCTCGTGACTCAGAAAGTGGTTACATTGTAATAGACAATAACTATTCAGATCTGGATTCTGTGTTGCAAGAAAAAGAAAGCACAAATGGAGGCACAATAGAGTTTTACCTCCGACAATCATATTATACTTTTTTCATAGACGCACTCAAGATTACACTAGCACACGAATATTTCCATCTGGTTCAGCTTGCCTATAATGCGGGTGAAGATCAGTTTGTTGCAGAAATTACAGCAACTTATATGGAAAAGAAAATATTCCCAGAGTCGGTGGATTTTCTTTCTTCGCTTAATATTTTCTTTAAAAGACCATGGGATTTCTACCTCACAAACCAAGATTCTCGTTTTGCATATCATATGTCTATCTACTGGGATTATTTGTTTGAGAGATTTGGCAATGATGATGTTTTACTAGAATTGTTTCCGCTCATTGCAAAAGATGGGATTACTTCCTTGGCTGCATTGAATTTGCTTTTAAAAGAAAGGGGAATAAATATTAATGAGTCTTGGTGTGAATTTGCCCGGTGGTGTTACAATTCTCAAGGTCACCTACCCAACCTTAGCGGACAAACAACATTTTCATTTTATGAAATAATGCCAGAACTAAAGATGCGATATGATTTTGAATACTCTGGTGAAGATGTTTTCATAAACGACAGCCTTCATAATCTTTCATTTGAGCTGGATAGAGTTATTTTTCCAAGCAAACAATACAATGCTTCGGCCGATACTCTTGACTTTTTAATAGTCAATTCCTACCACATTGCAAACGATAGCCAATTCCCAGATTATACCATTATTGCCTCAGAGGCTGAGTTTAGTGGTGCGGTCTTAAGCGAAAAAACTAAGCGTTTCTATATAATCGAAAAGCCAGAAGGCACGGTGTTTTGCAATGAATTGATTGAGCGGGAGGGTAGCAAAACCAAAACAATTTCTTAC
>JAJRPT010000180.1 GCA_024280675.1 Bacteroidota bacterium | reverse complement strand
CTCTGGGACAAATGGAATTTCACCTTCCATATTTCCGACGCCGCCACCGTTTCCTCCACCCATCTCACCACCAGACAAGCTGTAATAATTATAGAGTACGTCTTCGCTTGCATAAACATATTTGTTATTGACTTCGGCACCAAATTCGCCATCTGCTAATTCGTAAACAATCTCAGTGGCATTCTGCCCTTCTTTTACCACAACTCCACCAACTGTAGCCACAACTTTGCCAACTGACTGTGTTTGGTTAAGGTTTTCATCTAATAAATATCTGTCATATTCAACCCAAGTGCCTTCTGATGGCAAAAACAAATTTGCTCCAGACCCACCCGAACCAGTAAAGGTGAAATCCTCGCTAGTTAATTTTAAGCTAAAACCAAACTTCACTCTTATTTTTCCAGTCTTTGCATCTTCGGGTACGGTGACCACTAATTCTGTCTCGGTGCTTGAGACGATGACTGCCTCTGCTCCCGCAAAATCTACATTCATATCACTCTTCTCCGATGAAAACCCGGACCCTGTAATTGTTACTGTATCACCCACAGCTCCCGATTTTGGACTAAAGTCCGTGATTTCGATTGATGATTCGGGTTTATCAATATCATTTTCGCAAGAAGCGATAAAGATGCCCAAAAGCATGAGCAGAATTATTTTGTTCCAATTTTTCATAATTACTCCAATGTTAAAATATATTTTCTCCAAAATAAGAACATTTTTAATGATTCGCAAATATCTTTTCTTTTTAAAATCTAAGTCTTAGCCCCATTTGCGGAATTGCCTGAGACGAAAAAGAAAAATTTAGGCTCAGATCATTGCTTGTATCAAAATCAAAGAGATGAGCACCCGCATAAGCATCCAAAATGGAGATGACATAAATAATGGCAAGATAAACTGCGGTCTGGTCCCTTTGGTCCCGGTAGTATTCCATTCTCAGTTTGACCTGCTCGGCATTATAATTTTCAATCTCGTCGGAATCAAGCAAAGACTGCATTTGATTAAAGTTAGATTGCCAAGAGGAAATAGCGTAAGCAAGGCCGAGTGCCGAACCAAATAAAAGTGGTGCCTTCCAGTAATCTTCATTGTAGATTTGTCCCGCACCTGGTATAATTGACAAACTCATGGCAACCCATGGCTTTTTCTGCAAACTTGTTATGTTTACTTCCTCGATTACCCTATCGACTGTTTTCTTTTCTAATGAGTCGGTTTCTTCGGGATATAAATTCAAAGAAAATAAGAATACAAATATGGTTCCGAGTAAATATTTCATTTTTTATAAGATTTAGATAACTGCAATGGCTTCTATTTCTACGAGCATGTCTTTTGGAAGTTTCACCACTTGGTATGCCGCACGTGCGGGTTTGGACTGGGAGAAAAACTCTGAATACACTTCGTTCATCTTTGCAAAATCATCCATATCTTTAAGTAAAACAGTGCATTTGACAACATTGTCAAGTGTTGCATTTGAGGCTAAGAGTATTTGCTCAATATTTTTTATCACCTGACGAGTCTGTGTTTTGATTTCATCGCCCACCACTTTGCCGTCAGAAGAAAAGGGAATCTGACCTGAAACGAAAATGAACTCGCCACTAGCCCTCACAGCCTGAGAATATGGGCCAATGGGTGCGGGTGCTTTTTTTGTTATAATTATTTCTTTATTCATTTTTTCATTTACCATTATTTTAACATCTTTTAATTACAAATCTAGCAAATTCAATTTACTTTCTTTAACAATGCCAGAGTTCCAGCTCCGAATAATCCCACTTGACCAAGTAGTTTTGATTTTTTGATAATTAAATTATTTGAAATGTTTGCAAGAGTAGAGTTTCTCATTTCTTTTGCCAGAGAATCGTACATAATGCTCGAACAAGCCGATACCCCTCCCCCAATGACTAGGCTTGAGATCCCCAAAAGATTTATTGCCGAAGCAAGCCCAATGCCAAGTATCTTTCCGTAATACTTCATTAATTCAACCGACAAGCTGTCGCCTAGGTCTGCAGAATCAGAAATATCTTTTATATCAAAATTTATATTTTTCAAAGATGAGCCGGGCGAGGTTTTTACTTTTTCTTTAGCATATTTCAAAAAAGCTCTCCGCCCAATGAAATCTTCAAGATATTTTTTCTTGCCCAAATAATTAATAATCAGAAAACCAATCTCACCAGCAGAAGAAAAATCACCTTTGAATAATCTTTTATTTAATATTAATGCCCCGCCAATTCCTGTGCCAAGTGTAATGTAAATAAAATTATTTAACTCTTTGCCCACACCAAAATGCAATTCATAGAGGGCTGCGCAATTTGCGTCGTTGTCAATATAAATGGGCAGACTAGCTCTCGAATTAAGTTCATCCTTTAAATTAATATTCCTTAATATTGGCAGATTTGGAATGTTTATTATCAAATCATTTTCGTCACTTGCCCCGGGGACACCAATTCCGCAAGAGATTATTTTGTGGCTTTCTTTCAACTTTTCAATCTCATGGCAAAGAAAATCAATCATCTGAGGTGGGCTTGAGAACTTTTTTGTTTCCACAAAATGGGATGTGATCATTTTCAGTTCGGGTGTAAAAACTGCAATCTTAATTGATGTCCCGCCAATATCGATAGCTAAAAGATTCATATTATTTTCTTTGTCCGCAGGAAGTTTGATAGAATTTCTTTGCAAATGTAACTCTTTCTCGTAAACTTTTTTAAATTTGTGACGTATTAAAGTACAATTTTTCTTTTTTATTCAAGCTCAAAGAACAATACCTGCCAATGCTGAAATTCGAGAATGAAATATTTGTCTACTTGTTTGCCTTAGTGCCACTCTTTGTGGCATTGTTTCTGATGTTTTCCATGAAAAAAAAGAAATCTCTTTCCGCCTTTGCAGATAAAGATTTGATTGAAAGACTACTGCCAAGCCGCTCAAGATTTAAACCTGCTTACAAATTTATACTTCTGTCACTGGCACTACTTAGCTTGATAATTGCAATAATGAATCCAAAAATTGGAACCAGAATGGAGGAGGTCAAGCGTGAAGGTATAGAAATAATCATTGCATTAGATATTTCTAACTCAATGATGGCAGAGGACATTAAACCAAACAGACTGGAAAGAGCCAAACAATCGGTAATAAACCTTCTTGCCAATCTCTACGGAGATAGGATTGGAATAATTCTTTTTGCTGGTGAATCTTTTTTGCAATTGCCACTGACCACTGATTATTCTACAGCAAAACTGCTCATCTCCACAATTTCGACAGACCTAATCCCAAGCCAAGGCACTGCAATCGGTTCGGCCATTGAGATGGCAATGGGTTCTTTTTCAGAAACTGAAACGAACAAAGTGCTTATCATCATCACCGATGGGGAAAATCACGAAGATGACGCACTTGGAAAAGCAAAAGATGCCTCCGAAAAAGGAATTTATATCAATACTATCGGCATGGGTTCAGAGGATGGAGGTCCGATTCCCGAGTATGAGTCCAATCGCCGAATTGGATGGAAAAAAGATAAAAGCGGAAATGTTGTGATGACGAAACTAGACCCAGGTATGCTTTCTCAAATTGCTAGTGCTGGAAATGGTAAATTTATTCGCTCTGGCTCTGCTTCTACCGATTTGAAAATACTAATTGACGACCTTGAGAGAATTGAAAAAACTGAGTTCGAATCAAAAGTCTTTGCAGACTATGAAGATCAGTTCCAGTATTTTATTGCTCTTGCACTGTTTTTTCTGATAATTGATATGCTAACTTCCAACAAAAGAAATAAGTGGGTGTGGAATTTAGTTAAATTTGCCGAAGGAAAGAAATCATGAAATTCTTATTAATTATATTTTCACTATTATTATTTGCACCGCTTGCCCATGCTCAAGAAGAAAGAGCTATTATCCGAAATGGGAACTCAAAATACGAGAACGAGCAGTTTGATGAAGCAGAGATAAAGTATAGAAAGTCGCTCGAGATTGCTCCAGATTCCAAAGAAGCAAAGTTCAACCTTGGTGGAAGCCTGTACAAACAAGAAAAGTATGAGAATGCTATAGAAAATTATAGTGAGATGAGTGCTCGTGATTTGCCCACAAAAGAACTAGCTAGCACATTCCACAATCTGGGCAACTCTTTGCTTAAAGCTGGGGAAATTGAAGAATCTCTACAAGCATACAAAGAAGCCATGAAGCTCAACCCAGATGACCAAGACACCAAATATAATTTTGCCTACGCTCGCAAGATGCTTGAACAACAAAAGCAACAAAAGCAAGACAACAAAGATAATAAAGAAGACGATAACAATAAAGACGAGAAAGACTCTGAAAAAAAAGATAGCGATGACAAGGGGGGTAAAGAAAATAAAGACAAAAAAGATGACGGCAAAGAAAACCAGTCCAAAGATGGAGAAAATGAGAATAAAAAAGATGAAAATCAAAAGAAAGAAGAAGCAAGAGATTCTAAGCCTTTGAAAATTTCTCCAAAAGAAGCTGAAAGAATGCTTCAAGCATTGGCAAAACAAGAAAAAGAAACTCAAAGAAAATTAAGAAGGCTGAAGAAGAAATCACATAATATTGAAAAGAATTGGTAGAACTAAGTTCCGATAATAAATAAGAAATGAAGTATATATATTTAATATTTTTTACACTGACAAGTGTGGCACTGACAAGTGTGGCACTGACAAGTGTGGCACTGACAAGTGTGGCACTGACAAGTGTTTTGAATTCGGCAGTTTTTGTGGCGAAGGTCTCGCAAAACCCCGTCACACAAGGAGTAAAGTTCAGACTGGTATTCGAACTCGACGCACAGGGCAGTAATTTTAAAGCACCAAATTTTACTGGATTCAATGTTCTGGCAGGTCCAAACCAATCCACCAGCATGCAGATTGTAAATGGAAGAATGAGCCAGTCCATCACCTATACCTACATTCTTTCGGCAAAGAAAATTGGGAAGTTCTACATTGGACCGGCAAGCGTAAAAGTGGATGGCAAAAGGATAAAGACTAAACGTGTTGAAATTACAGTTCTTGAGCCTTCACAAGCAGAAAAACAAAGAAGAAAACAAGTTGCACAACAAGAAAAAGATCTCAACAAACAAGCCATTGATATTATATCCAAAAATCTGTACATAAGAGCTTCGATTGATAAGAAAAATATTTATATGGGCGAGCAAATTCTTGCCACATACAAACTTTACGCTCATTCAGAGCTGGACATTAAGGGTTTATCTCACGACAAAACTCCTTCATTCAATGGGTTTTGGGCACAAGTTGTGGGAAGTGGAGAGCCACAATGGAAGCGAGAAGTTATCGATGGTGTTCCCTTTCGCACAGCAATTATCAAACAGCTAATACTTTTCCCACAACAAAGCGGTAGGCTCAGCCTTGATCCAATGGAATTCAAATCTGTGGTGAGGTTAAGAACAGGAAATAACAACAGGCGAAGAAACAGCTTCTTTGATGATTTCTTCGACCGTGGCTCTTTTAAGAATTTTGACTATGTGGTTAAATCCAAAAAAATAAATATTAACGTAAAAGGACTCCCGTCGCCACCGCCACATGATTTCAATGGTGGAGTCGGAACACTAAATATGGAAGCGTGGTTTGACAAAACCCATACCGTTAGTGGCGAGCCTGTTACTCTAAAGATAAAAATCAGTGGCAATGGAAACCTGAAGCTAGTTGATGAACCAGTTATCACATTTCCAAATGGCTTCGAGGTGTATGACCCTAGGGTTGTCGATAATGTTACGGTCAGAACCAGCGGAACTTCTGGGAATATTATTTTTGAATATTTGATGATTCCGCAAAACCCTGGTGAATTTAAAATCTCACCAATTACTTTGTCTTATTTTGATTTGAGTAAAGAATCCTACACTCGGCTTAGTAGTCAAGAATTTATAATATCGGTTGGTAAGGGTGAGCAATTGCCGAATGGGTTTGCAAGATCTGGGGTGAGCAAAGAAAATCTACAGTTCATTGGCAAAGATATTAGATTTATTAAAACTGAAACTACACTCAAGCGAAAATCATCCTCGTTTTTTGCCACCTGGTTCTATTATATTCTTGTTGTCCTTTCGCCCATTGGTGTGTTAATTATTTTCTTCTACCGCAAAAATCAAGACAAACTGAACTCAGACAAAAGTGCTCTTAGAACCAGGAAAGCTAGCAAGGTAGCACAGAAAAGACTGTCTCTTGCAAAAAAATATTTGGATGAAAATAATCTAGATAATTTCCACGAAGAACTGCTGGCAGCACTCTGGGGCTATCTCTCCGACAAGCTCTCTATCGATAGGTCGGATTTGAACAAGGAATCGGCTCAAAACTCTCTGGAAATAAAAAACGTAGACAGAGAAACTATTGAAACACTAAACCAAACTATTGAGACCTGCGAATTTGCGCGATATGCGGCAAGCACCCAGGCATCTTCTCCACAACAATTATACAAAAATGGAGAAGAAGTAATCTCAAGATTGGAGGATTTGCTATGAGATTCTTTTTGCAAATATTAATATCTTTCATTGTCTCAAGCGTCCTTTATTTGCAAGCACAAACGCCAGCAGATCAACTCTTTGCCCGAGCAAATGAACTCTATCAGAGCGGTGAATTTGAAATGGCCGTGAGTCAATATGAAAAAATTGAAGAGAATAATATCTCTTCGGCTGAACTTTATTATAATCTGGGCGGTGCATATTACAAGTTAGGGAATATTGGCAAGTCCATTCTAAATTATGAACGTGCGTTGAAATTAATGCCAAATGATGAGGATATTATTTTTAATCTGAGCATTGCAAAACTTTCTGCGATTGACAAAATTGAGGCAATTCCAGAGTTATTTTTCTCCAGCTATTGGTCTTCATTCAAAATTATTTTTGATTCAAATACCTGGGGATGGTTTAGCATTTTATTTATCTGGATCTTTGGCATCTCACTTTCAATGTTCATTATTTCTCATAACTCGCTGGTTCGGAAATATTCATTCTTGCTTTCCATTTTTTCAATTATTTTATTTGCACTCTCTTTTCTTTCTGGGAGAACTAATCTGCACTCAGAAGAGAATAAAACAAGTGCCATAGTGATGAGTCCAAGTGCTTATATAAAAAGCTCGCCAGACCAGACAAGTACCGATTTATTTATTTTGCACGAGGGTACAAAAGTTGAGATAAGCGACAAAGTTGCTGGCTGGGTCAATATTCGACTCGAAGATGGAAATAAGGGATGGGTCAAGCAAGAGAGCTTAGAGCGAATATGAGCAGTGAAGTTTATCATATACCAAAGATTAACTTACACGATTATACCTATCAACTGCCCGGGAATAGAATTGCCAAATATCCGCTTTCTAAAAGAGATTTGAGCAAGCTATTACTCGTGGAAAAGTCTAGCTCTGCGATTTCTCATAAATTGTTTAAAGACCTACCCTCTGTACTTCCTGCCAATACTTGTCTGGTGTTTAATGAATCAAAGGTGATTCTCTGTCGCCTTGTAATGAAAAAGCAAACTGGTGGCAGAGCCGAAGTCTTATTGCTCAAGCCAGCAAATAATCTCGACCCGCAAATTGCAATGACAAATAAATCTCAGTCTTATTGGAAAGCTATAATTGGTGGCAAAAAGATTCGCCCAGGTGATGTTCTTTCGGCCAGAGTTAAAAACATTGCCTTGGATGTTGAAATTATAGGAAAAAACGGAAATGAGGCAGATGTCAAACTTTCTTGGTCAAATGAAAATATGACTCTTGCCAAAGTGTTGGAAAAAATTGGCGAAATTCCCTTGCCACCCTATTTGAACCGCAAAGCCGAGGCCAAGGACAAAAATAATTACCAGACTGTTTACGCCAAAAATGATGGTTCGCTTGCAGCACCCACGGCGGGGCTTCATTTTACTGGCGAACTGATTAGCAAAATAAAAGACAGGGGTATTGACACAATTAAACTCACATTGCACGTTGGTGCTGGCACATTTCTGCCAATAGTTTCAAAAAATATTTCCGAACACGAAATGCACTCCGAGCTGATTTTTGTCAGCAAAAGAGTAATTGAAAAAATTCTGTCCAATATAGAAGATGGCAAAAAAATAATTGCCGTCGGGACAACATCGGTCAGAACACTGGAAACTATTGCAATCTTTGGGGAGAATTTACTGATTGGAGACAAATCCGATTGTCTTGTAAATCAATGGGATGCTTACAGAAACCCAGGTGTTAGCGTAGAAAAGTCATACAAAAGAGTGCTTGAATATTTGGAGAAAAACAATCTGGAAGAGCTTTCTGGACAAACAAAATTACTGATTCTTCCTGGCTATAAATTTAGAATAGTTTCTGGGATAGTGACGAATTTCCATCAGCCAGCCAGCACCTTATTGCTTTTGGTGTCTGCATTTTTGGGACGTGAGCTTTGGGCGAAGTCCTACCAGGAAGCACTGGCTAATAATTATAGATTTTTGTCATACGGCGACAGCTCACTTTTGCTGGACTAACATACTTTTTAGAAATGAAAAAAATACTCTACCAAGAATTACTGAAGCAAAAGCCTGATGGACAATCTATCAAGGACGCTGTTCGTTCAAATTTTTCTGTTATTTTAGACAATATTCGCTCACTTCATAATGTTGGCTCGCTCTTTAGAACAAGTGACGGAGCGATGGTTGAACGTCTCTTGCTTTGCGGTTACACTCCTTGTCCACCCAGAAAAGAAATTGACAAAACTGCACTGGGAGCCACTCAAACTGTTCCTTGGCAATATTTTGAGAGCGTTGAAGATGCCATAGAATCTGAGAAGGAATTGGGAAAGAAAATAATTGCACTTGAAATTACTGATGAACAAAAAAGCTATACAGAGTTAAAGATGAGCGATTTCCCTGCCTCCTTTGTTTTGGGAAATGAGCTGAGCGGCATCTCGGGCGAAGCACTTTCTCTTTGTGATTCGGCGCTGGAAATTCCAATGCTGGGGCTAAAGCATTCGCTCAATGTCTCTGTTGCTGGTGGAATAATAATTTTTGAAGCTCTTCGTGTCTCCACAAAAAAAATGAAATAACTATGCCTATAAAAATTGCATTCGATGAAAATTTCCTTACAAAAACTCTGATTGAATCAGATGTAAATTTTCCCAGTGAAGAATTTCCTGACGTTTATAATATTAAATCACCAAATGGTGGAGTTCTAAAAAGTTTACTCAACAATAGATGCGATATTGCACTCCTTGATGTGGTGGAATACGGGCTGGCACAAAGCCAAGGTGATGTTCGAATAATAAAAGCTCCAGCCCTTTGTCTAAGCGGAAATTGTGGAATTGCTGGAATCAATTTTAAACAAGGAGCCAGTGAAATAAAGAGCATTGGCCCCAGAAATGCTCCGCCTATTCTGCACCGCATCACATCCATTCTGCTGTCTGAGAGGTATGATATTGATTCTTCTGCTATGGATGTAAAAGATGACGCCGATGTCATTATCACCGAAGGCGAACCTACCTTAGATTTGTCAGAGGATTGGATGGATTCATTTGCCAATCCTTTGCCGCTTTATTTTTGGTGTGCTCGCTCCGAAGAGCTAAGCATTTCGGTTGAAAAAGCAGTGGAATTATTAAATGTTCTCTGCAAAACAAACTCTGGGCATATCCAAGATGGTGACACTAGATCTGGTGAAGTTAAGCTCTCGTGGAGAATGGAAATGGAAAATGAAATTGATGAAGCATTAGAAAACTTCTTTTATCACGGAATTCTTCCAGAAATATATGCCAGCAAATTCTATGGCGATGCTAAGGAATGAGGATTCGTTTCCTAAGAAATTTCTCTGTTCCGATTCTCACTTCTGCAATATAATCCCCAGACGGCATACGCTTGCCTTTGTCATCACGGAAATTCCAAGTCCGTTTGTAATAACCAGGAGCTTGCGGCCCATTGAAAATTGTAGCAATTACGACCGCACCAACCGAATAAATTACGATTTCTACATCGCTGTGATGGTCTAGTGAATACTTTATTGTAGGGGACAGGTCTTCTGCAAAGCCAAAAATCTGCCCAATGGCGTTGAGTGGAATTTTCAGACCGCCCTTTTGGAAAGACGGTACAAAGGGTACTTGCTGGGATGCAATCATTGCTAGTTGATGTTGGACTATTTCAGTTCCAGAGGGAATAAAATATTCGGCTGGAATATCGGCCAGCGTAGATTTGGCAATTCGCCATGGATTATCTCTTGAGAGTCTCTGCAAGTATTTGGTATAATCCAAAAGCGACAAAGCCTCATAAATCAAAAGTTGATTTGGCAACCTATCAGAAAGTGCTTTCTGGTAGGCACTGTCTTGCTGGGCAGTGTACCTAGACTTGCCAGAGGGCAACTCCTTATACTCTTGTGAGGGCAGTGCATAAGAAAAGGTCATACATAATATTAAGATTTGAAACTTTGCCATACGACAATTTAAACGATAATAAGTTTAATTAGTTAGAAAAAAAGAACTGTCAAAAAATATTTAACAGTTCCTCAATAATTTTGTTTGATTACAAAAAAAATCTTAATTAGTTTTTAATCTGTGCAAGAGATTCCAATGAACTCTTATTGAGTAAATCTCCTAACGAAAAACTGTCATCATCTTTGCTTTTTTTGAATTTCACTACTTGCTTTTTCTCTTCTGCAAATTTTTCGGCAACCGCCTTATCAACCTTAGGAGAGACAATCATAGATTCTCTTTCGGCATCAACTTCGCTCACCATTATCTCAACCTTGTCACCAACGGCGTAAGGCATCTTGCCATCTTTGCTTATCGAACGGAGTTTGCTGCGTGGCATAAAAGCATCAACATCTTCATTTAGAGCAAAGATGAGACCCTTTGAGCTGATTTCCATAACTTCGGCAAAGTACACAGAATTGAGTGTGAAACGAGCCGCCATATCTTTCCAAGGATTTTCACCTACTCTTTTTATGCTAAGAGATGCTGTTCCCTTTGACTCGTCAATAGAAATAATTTTCACATCAATCATCTGAGCAATCTTTAATTTTTGGGAAGGATGGGAAATTCTTTTTGTCCAAGAAATTTCACTATTGTGCAAAAGCCCTTCGACTCCAGCCTTCAGCTCAACAAAAGTACCAAAGTCTA
Organism: Bacteroidota bacterium; assembly: GCA_024280675.1. GTDB lineage: Bacteria > Bacteroidota > Ignavibacteria > Kapaibacteriales > UBA2268 > JAJRPT01. Next base: position 6,071 of record JAJRPT010000180.1, on the reverse strand, counting down.
AGAATCTTTTTATTTTAGCTTTTTGAACTGAACCTGCTGGGTAAAGATCGCTCGCTCCAATCCAAGGAGATGGTTCAAGCTCTTTACGGCTGAGTCCAATTTTATTATTTTCTTTGTCTAGTGAAATAATTTTCACTTCGAGTTTGTCACCTTTCTTACAGAAGTCTGATGTATTTTCAACCCTAGATTTTGAAAGCCTAGAAACATGGACAAGCCCTTCAATTCCTCCTATATCCAGAAAAACGCCGAAGCTGGGAATAGAAGTGACAGTTCCTTCTACCTTTTGGCCAAGTTCAAACTTTGACCATATCTGGTTTGCTAATATTTTTTTCCTTGTCACGATAACGGAACTATGTGTTGGCTCAATTTTAATATCATGGACATTGACGCTCAAAGTAGTACCAATAGTTTGGTCTAGTTCCGAATCATCTTTTAATTTTGTGAGTGAGAAGTGTGATATTGGCAGGAATAATGACACCTTCTTGAAATCAACCCTGAGACCTCCTCGAGCCTTTGCCGTGACGAGAACATCGATTGACTTGCCCTCCTCTTGTGAGGATTTCAACTCAGCTATGATTGATTCTTTTTCTTCGGAGGTCATTGTCTTTTGGACAAGCTTCTCTTCTGTTGGCTCAGTGGATTCGACTACTGACCTGAGTTCAGAGCTTTCTTCTTGGGATATTTCAGGATTATCTTTGCTTTCTTTGACCTCTTCGGATTCAAGGGGTTGCGTTTCTTGGGCAAGTGGAGGTGCTTCTTCGGTCACTGGCACAGGCTCTGGCTCTTGAATGCTTGTTGTAGCTTCTGCAGTAGCTTCTACAGTTTCTACCGTTTCTGATGCCTCTACTACTTTTGGAGTTTCAGTCGGTTCGCTAGCTTTTTGCTCGCCACCTGTCTGCGCTTCTTGTTCTTGGCTATTGTCTTCCACTTTTCCCTCTGTCTTGGATACTTATTACGAATTTTAAAAAAATCAAGATACAAAAATAGTATTTTTTGTACATTAAAAGAAATAAAAAAACTTGCCACCAGTTTTAATGGTTTAACATGATTAGAGTTATTGCCATGACAAACATCCCCACCATAAGGCCATAGATTGATTTTTTGCCCACGTCGTATTCTCTTGCAGCGGGCAACAACTCCTCAATCGAAATAAAAACCATAATTCCAGCAACTGCAGCTATCACAAATCCAAACATTGCTCCTGAGAAAATACTTGGGAATATGAAGTAGGTCGCAAGAGCACCCAGTGGCTCAGTAGCTCCTGATGCCAAGGAAATCCAGAATGCCTTCTTTTTAGACCTTGTGGCAAAATATATTGGGATTGATACGGCAACACCTTCGGCAATATTGTGAATGGCAATAGCCGTTGCGATTGGAACTCCAAGAGATGGATCAATCATCCCAGCAGAAAATGTGGCAATGCCCTCGCCAAAATTATGAACTGCTAGGGCAAGTGCTGTGAGAATTCCTACTCTTAATAGTTTTTTATTTTCTTTATCAAATTCCGCCCTCTCCTCAATAAAATGAGCCTGATGAAGATTCTCAGATTGTGGAATCAGTGAATTTATCAACATTATTATCAAAGCACCAGCAAAAAAAGAAATGGTCGTGTACAAACCCGCATGCTCAGTTCCAAAAAATACTGTTAAAACTTCCAACGACTTAGGGAAAAGCGCGACAAATGAAACATAAATCATCACCCCTGCCGAAAATCCTAGAGATGTTGCCAGAAATGTTCTGTTTGTAGTTTTAGCAAAAAAGGCTACTAGAGAGCCAAGCCCAGTTGATAGACCAGCAAATACTGCAAGACTAAAAGCAAAATAAAAATTATCGTCCACCGTAATCTGTTTTCTTCTTTATTGATTAATTTGATTGAGCTTGTCATTGGATTTATTAAATGAGCCAGTCTGCTCTTGCCCAGGTCGGAAATCGTATTCGGATCCAAGCATAGAATGAGGAATTAAAAATATTCCAATCTGAACCACGACTGCAAAAAGTACAAGATATTTCCTATAAGCAGTGTCTTTTAGTCCAGCAATTAAGGTAATGGCCCATGCTATTGCTGCTGTAAGTGACTTGTTATCTGTCAAATCTCCGCCAAATGGCCAGCCCGTCCAATACTCCCCAAAAGCATACTTCTGCATTATTGGCCCGAAAATAAAACCACCTATGAAAAAGCAAGCCGCAGCAATGAGGGCAAACTTATATTCTTTGCCAATCCCAAAAAATACTTCCATCCCAGCACGAAAAGTAAACCACATACTGAAAAACATGAAGAAAATATGTGGGTACAAAACTATTGCTGGCACTGCGTCACGGAAACGAATTATGACGAAATCTTCAGTCAGTGGAAATTCTTCGCCATCACTGTTTGTTAGGAAGATTTTATACATGTGCTTCCCAGCCGCCCGAAGATGTGGCAAATAGGCTAGGAGCTCACCATCTTTTAGCTCCATCTGGCTAGAAGAAAAATCGTCATAGGACTTGTACCGGCGAAACTGCAGTCGCCCGCCCACAATATCTTTGCCTTTTGGGACACTCACCTCTTGGTCACCCTCTCCGGGGTGTGAGCGTGGGAGTTTGAACTTTATCTCCTCTCCACTTGACAAATAAGAAGATTTGAGTGGATAAGTTGGTCCGGTCCACTTTTGATAGGTGTAGACTATCAGCATCAGTACAAGTGCACCTATCCAAAGTGCGATATTCTTTCCCATTGACATTTTATCTTATTCCTATTTTTTTTAGATGGTCGTCTATTGCTTTTCTTAACTTTACATTGTTTTTCATTGCCAAATTAGAGAGCTCGTTTACCTTGCTTGCTTGGTTACTTCGGAAATAGTATGAGAAAAGATTTGCATAGGAATTCTCAGCACTAGGCATTTTAGTAATTGAAGACCTCATAAGCTCTTCCCCACGCTCAACTTGACCACTTTGTGCAAGTATTGCTCCATAGTTTGTAAGAAGCTGAAAATTATTTGGATTGAGGTTAAATGCTGCCTGATAATATTTGAGTGCCTCTTCTACCCGTTTGGTATTATGAAGGCATATCGCCATCCTGTGAAGCATATCCCAATTCTTAGCCCCTCCCCTGCCTATTGCTTGGCTCAATGGTTCAATCGCCTCGGAATATCTTCCTTGGTTAAATAGTGATAGTGAGTAAAGATAATGCGTCATCTTGTCATTTGGTTTCATGCTCACGGCCTTCTTGCCATAGGACTCAGCTTTTTTATAATCTCGTCTCTGTAACTCAAGCGATGTTAAATCAATATAGAAGTTTACATTGTTTGGGTTACGCGCTATCCCAAGCTGGTAGAGACTATCGGCTTCGCTGAATTGCTTTTGCCTTAGATATGCTTTGCCAAGATCTAAATATCCACGACTGGTTTGTGGTTCCATATAAGTTTTATTTCCCCAAAAACTCTTGGCTCCATCGAATGTGTCGGTATAATAATTTGCTTTTATTCCAAAGATTACAGCTATTATTAAAAATACTGATACCGTTCCTCGTGAATTATAATTGACTTTCAATCCTTTGAATAATTCCAAAAGAACAATAAACATTCCCACAAGTAATAAATATGCACGATGTTCTGCATAATCAAAGAAATCATCGACATAGGCAATGCGGATAAACAATGGCGGAACAATAAATAAGACCAGCCACACAAGACCAAAACTCATTTTACGCTTGCGTACGTCCTTGATTTTGAGTGCAAGGATTATTAGTGTTAAAATCACCAACACGCCACTAGCAATTGAGAAAAATTCAAAAGTTGGCAAAGCAAGCATTTTTACAGGGAAAAACATTTTACCAATAATTGCAAATATCTGCGGGAAATTATCCATTACAGAGGTAAACCCTATCTGGTCTGGATTATTTCCAATCTTTAAAAATGCCTTGTTTTTGAAATTCATCCAGATAAAAAATATCACAGTCCAACCACCCGCCAGCATCCAATTCTCATTGGAGAAAAACTTCTTCCAATAAATTTTACTACCAGATCCCGAAGGAGAAGAAATTCCCTCTCGGAAAAATAAATTATAAACCACCACCAAAACCGTAAACATCACCGATGTTTCTTTTGTGAACAAACTGGTGGCAAAAATTAGCAAATGAATAATGTACCAAGCGTATTTCTGCCTGAGATCCTCGCAACGGTAATACTTTATCACTGTCAGAAAACTTAGCAAAATGAATATCGTAGTCATTGAGTCATTCCGCCCAGAAATCCATGCGGCAGCAGGTGTTAAAACTGGATGCAATGCAAAGATCAAACTCAAAAGAAAGCTCCCAATAATATCATAGCGAAGGTAAACCAAAAAAGCAAAGACCAGTAATGAACCCAGAGCATGGTAAATATTGTTTGCCAGTTGATAGGCTGCTGGATTTAAATTGCCAGGCTTTCCTTCTTCATCAAAGAACTTCTGCCCCACCCAAGCGTCAATCACAAAGCTCATCCCAAGAACAGGACGGTAGTACGAAGTGCCAAACGTACGGTCGAAACTTCCCCAAATGTTGGATATGTCTTTGTTGAAATCTTTGTAATCATGTACGAAAATATTGTCGTCGCAATAAACTATCTCGTAATCCAATGTCTTATTGTAAATGCTAAATACAGAAATAGCTATCACAAAAGACATCACAATGAAAGAAATTTTCTTGTTGTCGTAGATAAATGAAAATGGACCTTTGCTTTGTGCATCTTCCAATTCTTGAGTCTCAAGTGGAATGTTTTCAACATTCTTAGGCTCATTTTTTTTCTTCTTATTTCTCTTTGCCATTTTCTATTTTCACTTGATTTGTGTTTTGTTTCTGTTGTAAATACTAAATAAACATTTTCCCGCAGAAAAATTAGAATTTTGTTTAAAATAAAACAGCCTACTTAAAAAATGTTTAAGCAGGCTGTTTTTTCATAGTCTGTTATTTAGTAATCACTCATTTCATGATTACAAATGGTTGAACAAGAACTTCGGAGCCATTGCTCACTTGCAAAATATAAGTTCCTTGAGCGAGTTGCGAATCTGCAATCGAGAAATTCACACGGTAGTCTGAGCCGATAATGCCCTCGTTTCGTGTAAACACTTCCTCACCCACCGCATTATACAATGAAATTGTAATTGGCATATCTTCAAGCACATCTAAGATTTCAAAACTAATAACATCTTTTACTGGGTTTGGACTAATGCTTGATATTCTAAAGCCAGTTTCAACCATGTCAGTAAAGTCATCTTCTCCATAAAGAGCAGATTTCAATGTTTTTGTACGCTTAGGTGCTTGCACCGAATTGTAAACCAATGTTGAAGGATCGGATTCATTACCGTCATATGCGTAGAGTGCAAATGAATACCAAGTTCCTCCGCTCAGACCTGTAACAGTCATATAGTTTGTCCCATCACTTCCTGGGGTACCTTTTCCAGATAAGATAGCAAATTTATCTGCTTCCATTTCGGTTCCACTTCCAAATATTGTATTAGAACTGGTTAGCGTTCCATTTAGTACACTCTCGTCTGTTAAACCAAATGATGAATTATTTACTTGTTGGCAAATTATCAATACTGGTGTATCTCCATCAGACTTCCACCTAACTTCAATCTGATCAGAAAAGCGTCCCAAAGAAACATCTGTAGGCGTAGCCGGTGCGGTCACTTCTACATAGAAATTGTTTGAGTAAGTATTGGACAATCCTGCGTCATTAGCAGTAGTAAGTGAAGAGCTTGAGCTAGCTTCGTTGTATATAACGTCGAAGGAAGCAACCCCCGCCACTGCAATCTCGACATTGTCGGCGAGGTCTTCTGCTGCCGTCAAAGTAACAGATCCTGTGAAATCGGTATCAAGGTTGCTACCAGCATCATGGGCCGCTACCACTACTGCAAAGGATGTGCCTTTGGTATATGTTCCGCTTGGATTTGTAGTGTAAACAAGTTGTGTTGCACCAATAATAACCTTGTTATTATCGCCTGCAAATGTGCTACTTGTGTTTTCCTTATTTGTAACTGGAGTTGAGCCAGCACCCATTGTGAAGTTGAAGTCTGTTAAATCAAACTCAATCTCAGAATTGTCGACAATTCTG
>JAJRPT010000179.1 GCA_024280675.1 Bacteroidota bacterium | reverse complement strand
GTCCAAGAGCCAGTGATAAGAATTCTCTGAGCCATCGACAGTCACAATTATTTTCTCATCAATTCGCGTGATTGGGAGAATTGTGTCTTGAGGAGCGTATTTATAATTATATGTTTTGCTGGCATTTACCTCAAGTGCTTCGAAGGTGAACTGGTTTCTGAAGACTTGCAATTCTCTCAAATTCGGCAAGTCAAAATCAGGAATCTCTCCACTGAGCTGATTATTATCAAGATAAAGCCACTTTAGTATAGGCATATTAAAATCGGGTAATGTCCCACTGAGCCGGTTGTTGGTCAGGTAAAGAAACCATAAACGCTCTAAATCAAAGTCAGGAATTACGCCACTAAGCAGGTTGTTTGCCAGAAGAAGATAGCCCAAAGAATCCATTCTAAAATCAGGAATCTCCCCACTGAGCTGGTTATCTGAAAGATCCATCATGGTAAGGAACCGCATGTTAAAATTTGGAATTTCTCTGCTCAATTCATTTTTGGCTAAATCCATAATTTCTAGAAGTGGCATATTAAAATCTGGAATTCGCTCATTCAAGCGGTTGTTGGACATATCAAGTGTTTTTAGCAAGGGCATATTAAAATATGGAATCCGCCCCCTCAACTTGTTATGGGACAAATTTAAATAAGTTAATTTCGGCATAATAAAGTTGGGTATAAAATAAATAAGCTCATTCTCTGACAAGTTTAAAAGCTCTAAATTAGGCAGATTTAGAAGAGGAATGTCGTATCTAAGTTTATTATTAGACAAAATGAGCCAGACCAGCTTGGGCAAATCAAAGTTTGGTATCTCGCCCGTAAGTTGATTAGAAAACAACATTAGGATTTCAAGATTTGGCATAATAAAATGTGGAATCTCACCCTTAATATGATTTCCATCAAGGCGTAAAACCCTCAAATTGGGCAGATTTAAATTAGGAATCACGCCGCTCAAATCGTAAGCACTTAGCAAAATCTCTTTTACAAATGCTTCATAAACTATTTTATAGTTGTCCTCATAGACCACATTTGATGTAAACTCAATAATAAGTCGGTCAAATATTTTACCCTTCTTAAAGCCAATTGTATCAAGGGGCCAACCGTCGTTATTTTTCCAATTTGCTCCGGCGAGACTGTCGTAGAGTTTCCTGAACTCGCCCACTTCTGAGCTAGAAAATTTGTAAAGTGTATCTTGTTGCTCAACAAATACGCCATATTCCTCCGACCACAACTCCAACCCAGGCAACAACAAACTTGTCACCCGGCACTTTATTATTTCATTCGGAACAATCCTGTATTCTGGCGAATTCGTCCCAACTTTCAGCTCATCATTTACGAACCAATCATAGACCAGTTGTTGCCCGCTAACCAGCACAGTGGCAGTGTTTCCGATGATTTCAAGCGAGTAGGTCGTGTCCTGCGGGAAGTAAATATAATTTTCAATTTGCCCAGCATTCGCCTCCAAATGCTCAAAAGAAAACGAATTACTCGACACATCCAATTTCGTCAAATTCTCCATCTCAAGCTCTGGCACAAAACCACGCAAATTATTATTTGACAAATCAATATCGCTGATATTCGCCAGATAAACCACAGAAATCGTATTTGAAGAAATCACCACGCCAGCCTCCAAGCCCAGCCCAAAGGGAATTTCAGACGTGGAAAATGAAGCCGACAAATCCGCCCATCCATCACGATTATACCAATTTTCACCGCCCAGACTTTCATACAAATTTTCCAACTCACCCACTTCAGATTGCGAGATTTGATAAAATGTTCCAGAGGAATATGCCGAATAAAAAGTCAGAATCAATATAACATTCGTCAATAATATTTTCATTTTCAACTTCCCTTATTTTACAATTATAAATTTCTTAGAACTAATTATCTGATTATTTTTCACTAGAATAAAATTATACCCACCCGTCGCAAACCCAGATATATCAACGCTTTCATTACTATTTAACATTTTCCCAGAGTAAATAATCTTACCAATATTATTAAATATCTTCATCTCCGAACCAATATATTTCCCGTTTGTCGAAATATTTATTTGCCCGTTAGTCTGAGTTATTTTCACATCATTTTCCTGCTCATCAACGCTGGTATTTGTGACCGAAATTGTGTGACTCGACAGCGTCAAATTTGGCAAAAGCGAGTTACTCACTTGGCAATAATAAATTCCATCTTCGGTCGGCGTGTAGAAATTCACATCCGTTGATTTAACCACATTCGAGTCCAAGAGCCAGTGATAAGAATTCTCTGAGCCATCGACAGTCACAAATATTTTCTCATCAATTCGCTTGATTGGGAGAATTGTGTCTTGAGTTTCATATTGGTAAATAGTGGCTTCATCTATATTTTTTTCTAAAGCTCCAAAAGTGAATTTATTTTTTGTGATATTAAAATTATTTAGACTTGGCATCTCAAATCTTGATATTTCGCCAGAAAGCTCATTGTTTCCTAAGTAAAGAAAAAACATCAAAGGCAAATCAAAATCAGGCAACTCGCCACTTAAATTATTATATCCTAAATCAAGGTAATAAAGTTTTGGCATATTAAAATTGGGAACTGTGCCTATTAGTTCATTATTCGACAATTCCAAACGTCTTAAATTCTGCAAATTGAAACTTGGTATTTCGCCAGAAATATTATTATTATTGAGAATAAGATGGTCTAAATCTGGCAAATCAAAATCGGGAATCTCACCACTTAGGAGGTTGGTACTTAAATCTAATCTTTGAAGTGAAGCTAATTTAAAATCAGGAATTTCACCACTGAGTTTGTTGCCCAATAAAATTAAGTCTATGAGTTTAGGAAGGTTAAAATCAGGAATATTACCTGAAAGTTCATTTCTGTTTAGATAAAGATAAGTTAAATTTTGATTGTTAAAGTTCGGAATATTTCCTGCGAGTTGATTATTGTATAAAAATAATCTTTCTAATTGTGGTGCAATTAGTTGTGGAATTTCGCCATTTAAATTATTATCTGAGAGATCTAACCAAATTAATTTTTGCAAATTTAATTCTGGTATCTCTCCGCTCAAATTATTTTTATTGAAATAAATTCCTGTGACATTCACCAAATATACAGTCGTAATCGAGTTGGAAGAAATCACCACACCAGCCTCCAAGCCCAGCCCAAAGGGAATTTCAGATGTGGAAAATGAAGCCGACAAATCCGCCCATCCATCACGATTATACCAATTTTCACCGCCCAGACTTTCATACAAATTTTCCAACTCACCCACTTCCGATTGCGAGATTTGGTAAAATGCTCCAGAGGAATATGCACTATCAACAAACAACACAATTAACAAAAATTGTATCAGAATAAACCTCATATCAGAACCCCTTTTAAATTATTGTATGATGCTATCTATAATAAACACATTTAAACCCAGAATGTCACAAAAATAATAAGATTGTACTTAAAATTCTTTCCACACCCTTAGGCAAATATCTTACAAATCGTTTAGAAATGCTTTTGTTTATTGTTGCACAAGTTAACTACATATTGCCAAAATTAAAACTGCACTATAAACAAATCTCCCAGCAATATGATTAATGGAAACTCTACACTTACCGAATTTGCCCAATATACATCTTATGGCTTTTGGAAAACACAAGCACACCTAAATAAAATATCAGATTATCTGTCCAAGCTAGAGGCACGAAGCATTGTAAAGCTTGTGATAAATATGCCCCCCAGACACGGGAAATCCGAACTAATATCAAAATATTTTCCTGCTTGGTATTTAGCAAAAAATCCAACACACAGAGTTATTCTCACAAGTTATGAGACTCGCTTTGCCGAGCATTGGGGCAAAATGATAAAATCTATTTTAAGCGATGACGAGCTTGGACCAGGCTTGTCATTTGAAAAGGGCAATAGCCGAGCAGGATATTATAAGATTGAGGGGCATGGAGGTTCACTCTCTTGTTTGGGTGCCCGAGGAGCACTCACTGGACGAGGTGCTGATCTTATTATAATTGACGACCCAGTAAAAAACTCTGCCGAGGTTTCCAGCGAATTAATTCGTGATAATCTCTATGATTGGTTCAAAAGTACAGTCTTCACAAGACTAGAACCAAATGGAGTCTTAGTAATTTTAATGACTCGGTGGCATCAAGATGATATTTGCGGCCGAATCCAATCCGAATTTACTTGCCATGAAAATAAAATACTAGAAGGCAATGATTGGCATGTTCTAAAACTTCCTGCCATCGCCGAAGATAACGATCCCATTGGCAGAGAAAAGGGAGAGGCACTATGGAGCGAGCGATATTCACCCGAAGACCTCGAGCAGATACGCACTACAATCGGAAGCTATTGGTTCTCATCTCTATACCAACAAAGTCCTATTTCACCACAAGGGCAAATGTTTTTCCCACATCAATTCAAATATTTTGATTTTATAAACGGGACTTACGACACTGGAACAAAAAAATATTCTTCAGAGGATTGCCCTATCTTTTTTTCGGTAGACTTAGCCGTTAGTACTTCACAGGCAGCTGATTACACAGTGATTGCCATCTTTGCACTCAGTCCAGAATCAGATATTTTTGTGCTTGATATTATTCGCCAAAAGATTAACACCACTCATGTTGAGTTAATTCAAAGCCTGGCGAAAAGATATAAGCCAATTCAGATTGGGGCTGAGTGTGTTTCTTTTCAGACCACGATATTGGACAGATTAAGTAATGCGGGATTGTTTGTTAAGAAATTAATCCCAAATGAAAATAAAATTTACAGAGCATACCCTTTATCTGCCAAAATGGAATCAGGAAAGATCTTTTTCCCACCCAAGGCATCTTGGCTTGTCGATTGTCAAAATGAGATGCTAAACTTTCCTCATGGCAAACATGACGATATGGTGGATGCCTTGGCTTATGGAGTCATAATGACCGAAGGAGCATCACCTGGCTTCGATTTAAGAGGGACGAAACACAATAAAATACTAGGTTAATTTGCAATATATTTTATGAAAGAAAATGTATTGAAGATAAAAAACTATTAATTGTTTGTACGGCTTTAATTTACTATATTGCAGTTGATTATAAAAATGATGGGTGAGGACGCTATGATATTACAGAACACAAAAATCAGCACAAGACTAAGTGCAGGCTTTGCCACCACAATCATACTTGTTATTATCTTAAATGCCTATATGATTAATAATATGGTGGTATTGTCAGGGCTGACAACTCAGCTCTACGAACATCCTTTTTCGGTCAGTAAAGCAATTCTGCGAATTGACGGCAATATTATCAGAATGCACAGAACGATGAAAGATGTAGTTTTGTCCAATGATAAAAATGATATTGAGCAAGCTGTGAAAATTGTCGATGAGTTAGAAAGTATGGTCTTGGACGATTTTGCACTTGTCGACAAGAAATTTCTTGGAGACAAATCAAAGGTAGACATTGCCAGACATAAGTTTCTAAACTGGAAACAAATAAGAGATGAGGTGATTCAACTCATCTACCTTGGCAAAAAAGAAGCTGCAGCAGAGATAACCAAAGCCAAAGGTGCCACTTATGTCAAAGACCTACATATTACCATTGGTGAATTTATTAATTTTGCCGAACTAAAAGCAGAAGCATTTCTAACTGAGGCAAACACGGCTAGGGACAACACACTGACATTAACAGTGATTTCACTATTATTTGTTATTTTGGTTACGGTATTATTTGCAGTATACTTTACCAGAAGCATTACCAAGCCTTTGTCCTTGGCACTCAAGACATCCAACCAGTTGGCCGAAGGCAATCTCGATGTTGAAATTAAAATTACTGGCAAGGATGAACTGGCAAACCTGCTCAATTCAATCAGGAATCTAACTATTAAATTAAGAGAGGCGACAAAGGAAAACGAAGAAAAGGTTTGGATAAAAACAGGGCAGAATGAGTTGTTTGATTTAATTCGGAATGAAAAGGACATTGAAAACTGTGCGAATTTAATCAGCTCATTTCTTGCTAAATACCTAAATGGACAGATTGTCACTTTTTATGTTGCCGAAAATAAAGACGAACTTCATCTGAGGGGAAATTACGGAGTGGAGATAAGCTCTACTAAAAAAATAATAACTCATCAGAAGGGGCTAATTGGACAATCCATAGCCGAACAACAACTTTTGCTCATTGATAATCTACCAGACGATTATCTAAGCATAGGCTCATCAATCGGTGCTGCAAGTCCAAAACATATTGCGATTCTGCCATTGTTTTTAAATAATAAAGTGCAAGGTGTCGTCGAAATTGGCTCATTTGAAAAATTCACTGAAATCAAATTAGAGTTTCTAAACAGAATATCGATACCCGTTGGCTCATTTATTAATATTCTTAAATCAAACATACACACAGAGTTATTATTGAAAGAAACTCAAAACCAATCGGCAAAACTGCAAGAGCAACAAAACAATCTTGAAAAAGTAAACATAGATTTAGAACAACAAACCCTGCTACTCCTACAATCCGAAGACAAACTATTGCATTATAGTTATGAGTTAAAACAAGAAGTAGAAAAAAGAACACGCCAGCTCGAAGACGCAAAAACAGAACTAGAAATAAATCTAACAAGAGAAAAAGAATTAGTTCATTTAAAATCTCAATTTATTTCAATGATTTCCCACGAATTTAGAACACCGCTGACTGTAATCTCTTCTTCTTTGGAGATAGTCAAGCTCTGTGTTGCCAAGGGTGATATTGATAAAATAGAAAAGTACATTGACAATTCATTTAAATCAATATCAGTTTTAACAGAATTTATCGAAGAAGCACTCAGACTCAACGAAAATAATTTTGGCCATATTGAAAAGGATTTGAATGATATTGAAATTGGTAGACTATTTAAAAATATTGTATTTAAAATAAATGAAAATCGAGGCATTTCACATAAAATCATTTTAAATAAAGCAGGTAATTTTTCCAGTATCCACAGTGATGAACTAATTCTTTCAGATATTTTGCACAGACTAATCCACAACGCAATCAAATATTCTAAAGAAAATACGGAGATAAGCCTTGGGTTTTCTGAGAACGAGAGTCAGTATTTAGTCGAGGTGAGCGACCAAGGAATTGGAATTAGTGCCGATGAAAAAGAGAAAATATTTGACAGTTTCTTCCGTGGCAAAGAGCATATTGGGATTACAGAAGGCTTGGGTATCAACCTCTTTATTGTAAAGCAAAATGTAAATGCTCTGGGCGGAGAAATTACAGTAGAAAGTACGCTGGGCAAAGGCACAAGATTCCGAATTGTGCTACCAAAAGAAAGCTGAGTGGCCAATAAAAGATTTTCTGTTAATACTAATTCATACGAAAAGGATCAAAAAGCCTAGGCGACGGTCTTTCTTCATCCTCATCAATTTCTTCGAAGGCATCAAAGAACTCTTCGTTGTGAACCAGCTCTTCGATAGTTGTTCGAATGTGCGTTTGGTCTAATTGTGAAACAATCACGAATCCAGAAAAGTAATAATCCTCTGACTCAATCACGGATTCAACAAGTTCCATTGACGTGAAAAATGCCAAAAACCGTCTTCCATTCTCAAACTCAAGTCTCACTTCCACCTCTTCATCAAACTCAGGATCGGTGACCAAGTCGAAATTGAAATACATTATTTTCCCACTCTCAAGCAACATGAAATAATCATTATCGTCTAAATCAAGTTCAGGCATTTCGTCCTCTTCGTCAATTTTTTCAAGCTCACTAGGGCTAATCATCGCATCTCGATTTATTTTTATTTTATCTTTTGGGAAATTATTTAAAGATTGTAACACATCATTTTTAATAGATTCATCAACATCAATTGTGATTAAGGGCATTTTTTTATTACTCCAAATGAAACGGTTTTGAATATCAGAACAAAAATAATAAATGAAATATAAATTATCACTTATAAATTATTTTTTTATTAAAATTGCTTGCTAGATTTGTAAATGGAGATGTTAGCAAAAACAAACTTTTATACACACTTGATTTACATAAAATACAAAACTAATATATCACTTATAAGTCTTTATAATACAAGCAGATGTAAAATGACAGTATTTTTTTTGCCTAATATTACTAAACTTTAAGACATCAATGTTTCACGTGGAACGTACTTGCCCACAAGATTCTGCCTGAATAGCCCTTGATTATAAAAAATTGAATATGAGAAACAAAAATAAAAATAGAGGACAAAGCTATGATGTGCTGGTTATAGGTGGTGGCCATGCAGGTATTGAGGCTTGTTTGGCTTCGGCGCGGATGGGTTGTGGTGTTTTGCTCGTCTCAATGGAGTTGGATAATCTAGGTCGTCCATCTTGCAACCCATCTATTGGTGGATCTGCAAAAGGTCATTTAGTCAAAGAAATCGACGCACTCGGAGGCGAGCAGGGTGTTCTAGCCGACAAGGCCGGACTCTCATTTAAGATGTTGAACAAATCAAAAGGTCCTGCAATCTGGTCGCCTAGATGCCAAATTGATAAAGATTTATATCCAAAATATACTTTGCAGACCTTAATAAAACAAGAAAATCTGACATTGCTCAAAGCCAATGTCTCACGTATTTTGCTCAATGCTGACAAGGCCATTGGAGTGATGCTTGATGGGGGTGAGGAGATTTACTCTAAGTCTGTGATTCTTTGTGCGGGAACTTTTTTGAATGGAGTGATGCACATTGGTGAGGAAAAGTCCTATGGCGGGCGAATTGGAGAAGAAAGTTCTAATCATATTTCACGAATGTTAGGTGATTACGGATTTAAAAAAGGCAGACTTAAAACCGGAACTCCACCTAGGATAAATGCAAAAAGCATAAATTATTCAAAAGTAAAAGCTGATATTTTGGAGGATTATCCTCAAGCATTTTCTTTTAAAACTATTGAAGTGAAAAATAGAATTGTTTGTCAGATGACTAAAACCAACGAAAATACACACGATATTCTTAGTAAAGGTTTTGCACGCTCCCCAATGTTTGCTGGTCGAATAGCTGGGGCTGGGCCTCGTTATTGCCCTTCGGTCGAAGACAAGATTGCACGTTTTCCTGAGCGTAATTCCCACAAAATTCTACTCGAACCAGAGGGGCTTTCAACAGATTCTGTTTATGTCAATGGCTTTTCAACTTCTTTACCCGTCGATATTCAGCTGAAAGGACTACGTTCAATCTCTGGACTTGAAAATGCAGGAATACTCAAACCAGGTTACGCTGTGGAGTATGACTTTTTTTTCCCATACCAGCTAAAGTTTACACTGGAGACTAAGAACATATCAGATTTATATTTTGCAGGTCAAATTAATGGGACATCTGGATATGAAGAGGCGGCAGCACAAGGTTTGGTAGCAGGAATAAATGCCTGCCTCAAAATCCGTGAAGATGACCCCTTTATTTTAAAAAGATCAGAATCTTACATCGGTGTATTGATTGATGATTTGGTAAATAAAAGCACAGAAGAGCCTTACAGGATGTTCACTTCGTTGGCTGAATACAGGCTTATTTTACGGCAAGACAATGCTCGTGAACGATTAATGAAATATGGGCACAAGTTTGCTTTGATTAATAGCCGTGACTTTGAGGATATGAATAAAAATATGAAACTTTGCATTCAAGGAGTTGAGGCAAGCCACAAATTAAAGCCAGATTTAAAAATAATAAATAAGCATCTCTGTAAAAATAATACAGAATTAGTAAAAGAAAAGACAAGCATAAACAATCTTATAAAGCGTGACAAGTTCGATATTAAGTTTTTATTCCAATCTCTCAATAACGATTCTAGTCTAGTAAAAAAGATACTTCTAAATGAAGATGTGTTAGAGAAAATTAGGATTGAAATCAAATATGAAGGGTATCTGGCAAAAATGTACAAAGACATCCAGTATTTTTTAGAAAATGAAAATATGTATATTCCCGAAAGTGTTGATTATAATTCGATAAACTCTATTTCATCGGAGGGGAAGGAGAAGTTGTCTTTAATTAGACCAAGCTCGCTTGGGCAAGCATCTCGCATCCAAGGCGTTTCCCCCTCGGACATTAATATTCTATCAATGTATCTAAAATAGGAGCTAAAAGATACTGCATGGTTCCACGTGAAACATTCAATATTAATTTCTTAATGCAGACTTAATAAATCCATTATTTTTCTCAAGCAATTCCTTAGCCCCGTCTTTGTCGCAATTTAATTTAACCATAACAATGGCGGTTTTTACGTGATTATCGGCACTAAGCAGAGATTGAACAGCCCTTTCATAATCGCATTTCGTGACC
>JAJRPT010000178.1 GCA_024280675.1 Bacteroidota bacterium | reverse complement strand
CTCTTCTTTTCCTGATACAGACTCCTCTCCAAAAGGAAACACATTGAATTTGTAATCACTATTTCCTTGCTCTGAACTTATAAATGGCCAAATAATAGCAAAATAATCCTCTCCAATCCTCCCTCTATTGACTCTACCAAAGCTATATCCAAAATTCATTTTACCTCCCGGCTCAAGTTTGAGCGGGCGTTCATTTAGTATATTCTTTTTGCCAATCATTTCAATATCTTCGTCCAACAACAAAAGCACAATATCAGTATTTGAACCGTCCGTGGCTTGTCGCTCCAAAAATGAGACAACCAGGCTGTCTCCAGTCTTGCTCACAGTAGAGTAGTAAGAATCAGAGGAGTTATTGGGCGAAACCACCCTCGGCTCACTCCACGAAAGACCCGCGTCTTTAGATAAGGACAAGTAGATTTTCTGCTTTTCTCCATCTTCTTTAATTCCAGAGCAGTTCCAGGTGCAATAAATAGCGCCGGAGCCCCCATCAACTTTTATACTGGGATGAGGGTTGAACTTGTTTGGAAAATAGCTTACTCCGAAATCTTCTGCCTCACCATTGGCAAAATAATAATCAGATATTTTTATTTTTTCGCTATATTTCCCAGTCTCAACGGAATAATTAATATAGTAATTTGAATATCCATCATCTTGCTGGGCAAATACAAAATGAATATAATTATCTGAATAATCGCTATGAAAAGCATTTATCTCCGACCCAGCGATGACAATAATTTCACTAGGAAGCTCCTTTGCACTTCCACTTTCTGCGTCAATTTCAAAAAGCCTTAGCAAAGAAACACCCTCCCCTCCAACGCCATGCTCAATAGTGGAAACAATAATTTTACCATCGCCCTTGCTTTGCCCGTCCAGATTAGAAAATATTTTACTAAGCCCATTATACGGTAAATTACTAAATATTGCTTTGTTAGATGCTAGAATTTCCTTGTCTGAATAATCCCAGTTCTTTCCGCCATTGCTAGATTTTGCCCAAATTATTATTTGACTCACCTCCGTCTTAGCGTCCGATACCTTGTTGAACAAAGTATAAATGACAAGGGCTACACAATGCAATCCATCGGAGGAAAACAAAAGCAATGGGCTAGAAGCCTTTGACAGGAATGTATATTCTTGATTGGGGATAAACGGAAAGTTCGAGAGATGCCAAGTAGCACCACGATTTGTTGAATAGTGGATTGGAGTGAGAAAGTTATCTCTGCTTTGAGTATTCCTGTGTTGTGTGGAAATAAAGACAAGATTGTTCTGGTCAATCGGATTTACCCAAAGACGACCATCAGATTCTGGAAAGCTAGAGCTACTAATCTGAGATTCATTCCCAACAAAATGACCCTCGGCTAGAAGCACATTTGCCTGGAAAAATAAAAAGACTAGCACTAGGCACATGCTTGAATTAATAATTTTAGTTTTTCGTCTGGGATACAATTTTTATTTATTTGATTTTACTTCTTGCCACATTTTTTTAACTAACAGTTCAATGTTATGTTTTGTCACAGAAGAAATTAAAATTGTTTCCACACCGTCGATTTTCATATTTTTAAGCTCTTCAGAATCATCTGGTGTAAGCATGTCGGTTTTTGCAAGAGCCATTATTTTTGCTTTGCCTGCCATATCTGGATTGAATGAAATTAGCTCATTCTTTAGTATATTGTAATCACTCTCAATATCTTCGGATGAGGAATCAAGCATAAACAAAAGAACCTGGCAACGTTCAACATGTCGCAAGAACTCATGCCCAAGCCCTTTCCCCTTGGAAGCACCTTGGATAAGCCCTGGGATATCAGCCACGGCAAATGATTCATATTCCCCAGCCTTAACCATTCCAATATTTGGAACTAGGGTTGTAAACGGGTAGTCTGCAATTTTTGGTTTTGCCGATGATATGACAGAAATCAAAGTTGATTTACCCACATTTGGGAATCCTACAATTCCCACATTGGCAAGAAGTTTGAGCTCTAAACTAATTTCAAACCCCTCCCCCACCTTGCCCTCGCTTGCAAATCTTGGAGCTTGCCTTGTGGCCGTAGCAAACTCAGAGTTACCTTTGCCTCCTCTACCACCTTTTGCAATTACCACTTCTTCATTGTGTTCTGTAATATCGGCGAGTAGCTCATTGCTTTCTGCGTGAAATATTTGAGTACCAGCAGGAATTTGTATAATACAGGCTTTACCATCTTTGCCTGTTTTCCTCGACTTCATTCCTTTTATACCATTTTCTGCTAAGAATTTTCTATTGTAGCGGAAGTCGAGTAAGGTGTTGAGATGTTCATTGCCACGCAGAATTAAATCGCCACCTTTACCACCATTTCCACCATCGGGCCCGCCCATCGGGACGAACTTCTCTTTGCGAAAACTCACATGCCCATTTCCACCATCACCAGATTTTATAAAAATCTTTGCTCTATCTATAAATTTCATTTTCTAAGAGATCTCTTCTAATACACTATAAATTTCTTTTTCCAAAATGGAGTTCGAACCAGTAGCCGGTTCAGTATTAAAATCAGAGAGCAAAATAAATGTGTCTTTTTTAACACTAGCATTTAAGCTCTTTTTCATTTGCTCAAGTTCAGCATCAATATCATCAAAAACAATAGTGGACAAATCAATTTTTTCATTTATCATTTCGATAGCTGGGCTTGGTTCTTTGGACAAATCATCTCCATTTATAAGACCTTCAGCCATGGCTTCAAAATCTTGAGACCCTTTGTCCTCAATTTTTTCCTCATTTGTATTCAATATATCGCCCTCTTGTAACGCTTGAAAAGAATTAAGTTCTTTTTTCAGATCACCAATAGTATCAGAACCTTTGTAGGAGCTTAGCTCTGGATTCTCAGCACTTGGTATTTCTTCGACAAGAGTTTCAATTTCCTCAGCAAAGTCCATACTCGTCCCAACATCTGCGTCAAAATCTTCTTTTCTATCTTTTACATTTCCGAGCTTTTCTTGACCGGATTCTAAACCTTTGGAATTGCCACTCTCTTTATCATTTTCCACAAGTTCCGTGCCAGAAATACCAAACAGATTCCTAATGTCATCCTTTGAAAGAATCTCCTGCCCAGTCTCAGACAAGAAACCTTCTAAGCTCTGGATTAACGGGCTAATTTCTTTATCATCAAAAAATATCAACAAGCATTCGGCACTTAATTCTTCGCCGCCATTGCCGGCAGGCTTAAATAATTCAATCATTGGAGCGAGCAGTTCCATAAATTCATCAGGGCTTGCGTTATAGACATAATCATTATCTACTGCCTTTACAATGCCAATAAAATCTTCTTTGCTCAACTCATTTTTGCTAATTTCTTTTAACTTCTCTTGAATCCCAGAAGTTAAGTAAGTGTAGAAGTTAAAATAATTTAGGACATTTGTAACTTCATTTTTTGTAGCAGAATTACTTTCAGCATAAATAAAATGCTCTAATGCAACTTGCGGGCGAATCATAAAATTAAAACAAGAATGGACGGCACTATCAAGTAGTGAATGAAATTTTTCGTTAGTCAAAACAATATATTCAGAAATCTTTCTTGCAAACACCGTTTCAAAATCTCTAAAACCACTACTATCACTATCAATAATCTCAGACTTTGCTATTGCACTGATTGCAGAATCACCATAAAGCAGAGCCCGTTGAGCAATATAATATTTCACAATATTGTCATCGGCGACACTTTTAAGCAATTCAAATGGTTTTACTCTGGCTTCAATCTCCAGACCACTTAAAAAGCTTTCCTTGTAATTATTTATCTGCTGTTCAAACATAGATTCAATCTAAATATATTTATTGACACAATTTAGCTAATAATTTATTAATTTTCCAATCAAGAATTATTAAAATGGCAAAAAGTGAAAATAATAAAAAATGTATTAGATATAAAGAGAATATCCCAAGAGAGACGAGCCGAAGGAAAAAAGATTGCATTCGTCCCCACCATGGGTGGACTCCACCTTGGTCACCTCTCATTGATTAAAATGGCAAGAGAAAATGCAGATTTTGTAATCGTCTCAATCTTTGTCAATCCAACCCAGTTTGCACCTTTTGAGGATTTCGACACTTACCCCAGGAATCTTGAGGCAGATTCTGAGATGGCTATTAGCAGTGGTGCCAGCGTAATTTACGCACCAAGCGTCAAGGAAATGTACCCAATTGGATACTCTACCTATATTTCTGTTGGGAGGATTGCGGAATTATTTGAAGGGGAAATCCGCCCACATTTCTTCGGGGGAGTGGCGAGTATTTGCACTAAATTATTTATAGCAACAAGACCAGATATTGTAATATTTGGGCAGAAAGATTTTCAACAAACTCTTGTAATTAAAAGACTTATAACTGATTTAAATCTTGGCATTGAACTTCTCATAGCCCCCACAAAAAGAGAAGCAAATGGGCTTGCAATGAGTTCTCGCAACAGACAACTCTCGAGCGAAGAAAAAGAAGAATCGAGCATTGTTTTCCTCGCACTTGAAGAGGCTAAAAGATCTATCCAGATGGGTGAGCGAAGGAGAAAAATAATTAACGCCATCATGCACAAGACTTTGCGAGAACAGAGCAATATCCGCATCGACTATGCTTCTTCGGCACTATCTGACACACTTGAAACACCCGAAGAATTCCTAGCTGGCGAGGAGATTGTATTGCTAATAGCAGTGCATCTGGGCAAAATTCGGCTAATTGACAATGCGCTCGTGTCCATCCCATACCAAGGCTTTTAGCCACGACTCTGGCTGGTATAAATTCATGGCAATCTCTAAAACCCCAGCTGTTGAAATCTTATGAAAGCAGAAACTAAACAAATTTCAGCCACACGAAGTGTGTGTCACACGAGGTGTGTTTGGATTATGAAGATTTGTTCATATTTCTCATAAGTGGTTATATTACAGTGACTTACGGCTTCAATCTGCAGTCGGTCACATTCGTGGTCACATTGTGACTTTGGATTATGAAGATTTGTTCATTATTCTCATAAGTGATTGAAATTGCAGTGGCTTACGGCTCCAACCCACAGTCGGCCGTATTCGTAGCCACATTGTGGCCTTGGAATTATGAAAATTTGTTCATATTTCTCATAAGTGGTTATATTACAGTGGCTTACGGCTTCAATCTGCAGTCGGTCACATTCGTGGTCACATTGTGACTTTGTATTATGAAGATTTGTTCATTATTTGATAAGCAGTTGAAATATAGTGACTTACGACTCTATTGCCGAAGAATCAGGCTGAGGTTGAAATCTTATGAAAGCAGAAACTAAACAAATTTCAGCCACACGAAGTGTGTTTGAATTATGAAGATTTGTTCATTTTTCTTATAAGTAAATATATTGCAGTGACTTACGGCTTCGACCCACAGTCGGTCACAGTCGTGGCCACATTGTGGCTTTGAATTATGAAGGATTGTTCATGCTTCTCATAAGTGATTGATATAACGTGACTTACGACTCTATTGCCGAAGGATCAGGCTGAGGTTGCAATCTTATGAAAATAGGAACTAAACAAATTTCAGCCACACGAAGTGTGTTTGGATTATGAAGATTTGTTCATTTTTCTTATAAGTGATTATATTGCAGTGGCTTACGGCTTCGACCCACAGCCGGTTACATTCGTGGTCACATTGTGGCTTTGGATTATTAAGATTTGTTCGTACATCTCGCAAGTGGTTATATTACAGTGGCTTACGACTCTAAGTATCTGGATTCTGCTGACCCCAAATGTTCGCCAGTATTTTGCCCACCGCCCTCGTTCGGCCACAATGTGGCATTTATATTATGAAGATTTGTTCATTATTCTCGCAAGTGATTGAAATGTCGAGACTTACGGCTCTATTGCCGAAGAATCAGGCTGAGGTTGCAATCTTATGAAAATAGGAACTAAACAAATTTCAGCCATACGAAGTG
>JAJRPT010000008.1 GCA_024280675.1 Bacteroidota bacterium | reverse complement strand
TAGATTCAGTTTCTATTTTCCGTTTCCTCGCCCACGCAATCTTGACCATCCAACACATTGCGGTGAATACCGCCAGCATAAATATTCTCGCACCCCAAAGATATGGTACATTTTCTGGCTCAACTCCCTCCATCATCAGCTTCGGCACAGCGTCTTGCCATGTCCAGGCAACAAGAATAATTATCAGATAAACTGGAGTCACGTATTTTATTATGAACTTGAAAATATTTGGGACATTAATGTCAGACCCCTTCATTAGCTCCTTCCAACCCTTGTCAATACCAAATATCCAACCAAAAATCACCACTTCAATCAGTGAAACGAGAACCAAGCCAAATGACCCAGCCCAGAAATCCAGCTCATCCAAGAAACCAAATTGATTGTAGAAAAATACGAGATGAATGGTTACGAAAATGAATAAACCAATAGCTATTGTTGCTTTTTTGTGATCCCAGCCAAAATTCTCTTTTAGAAATGAAATAAGCGGCTGTGCCATGGCGACAGAAGATGTCACACCCGCAAAAAATAACAAAAAGAACCACATAAATCCAAGCAACTGACCAAAAGGCATTTGCTGGAATATCACGCCCATCGATACGATTCCGAGGTTGAAAGCACCGCCCGAAGCAATTTCTTGAGTTCCCATGATTCCAAAGAAAGCAACCGCAATCGGAATTGCAATCGTCCCACCAATGACCACTTCTACAAATTCATTTACACCCGAAGTCGCAAGTCCAGAAAGAGCAATGTCATTCTTTTCTTTCAAATATGATGCGTAAGCCTGCAAAGTTCCCATTCCAACAGAAAGCGTAAAGAAGACTTGCCCGGCTGCTGCTAGCCAAATCTTTGCATTGCCAAGTTGAGAAAAATCTGGATTCCAGATGAATGCCAGTCCGTTCCAAACACTGTTCTCTGGCTTTGCTGGATTGGGCGTGTCGATTGTAAGTACCCAAACGGCAAGCACAACACCAAACAAAAAAAGCATTGGCAGAGCAACCTTGGCAAACTTTTCAATGCCACCCTTTATGCCTTTTGCCAAAATATAAAAATTAAATACAAGAGTAATGAGCATAAAGCCGTAGGCATACCACATCGAGTCAAAGTAGCCTTCGCTCGAACCGGTGTAGGAGCCCAAAAAACCTCCCATTCCTTCCAGCGTTGTGAGTCCGTCATAAGTCCCTGTAATCGAGAAGAATGAAAAACCCAACATCCATGACACAAGATATGTGTAATAAATCATTATAATTGTTGAAATCAAAAGACCAATCACACCCATGTATTTGGCAATTGGGTTTCTCCACATCACATCGAACATACCAGGAAGTGAGCCGTGAGAGTATTTCCCGCCATGGCGACCAATCGTCCATTCGACCCACATGAGCGGAATTGCAAGCAGAATAAATGCTACAAAATAGGGAATCATAAAAGCTCCACCGCCATTTTGTGCGGCCTGCACCGGGAAACGAAGGAAGTTTCCAATTCCGACAGCATTTCCAGCCATTGCTAATATCAGTCCAATTCTCGATCCCCACTGTTCTCTTTCACTCATAAAAAACATCCTAGAATAATATTCGTTTTGATAAATTTCCTCGCTCACAAAGTCCAAGATACTAAAATTTGATACCAATTAGTATTTTGTTAGATGAAATATTTAAAAACTAAAAAGACAAAATACAGTGTTAATGTTTATTTTGCTACGCCAAAAATTAGAGCAAGGCTTAGTACAAATTCAGGAAATCATCTGTAATATCTTGCCCAGAACTAAATTATTGATTAAGTTATATTTTTGGAAAATGATAAGTTAAATAGGATATAAACAATCTTATTTGCCTCCTTATCAGCCTCCTTGTTTGCCCACTCATGTGTCCCAGAAATTGACCATTACTAAAATACTAAAAATATTAATCTTGGAGTAAAGTTATGATAATAAATTTTGTTAAATCAACAGTTGGAGCCAAGATAGTTGTCGCTGTCACCGGTTTCATGTTTGTTGGTTTCATACTTGTCCATACCATGGGCAATATGCTTGTCTTCTTAGGTCCCAAAGCACTCAATGACTATGCCCAAATGCTTGGGGCTGTCCCAGAGTTGCTCTGGATGGCACGAATTGGGTTGCTTGTGGCATTGGTCTTGCACGTGGTTCTCACACTAAAACTCACGGCATTAAACCGAAGTGCTTCTACTCAAAAATACCAGATGACGGTTCATAAAAGAGCAAACTTTGCTTCAAAATCAATGCGTTTCGGCGGTGTAACTTTACTCTTTTTTATTATTTATCACATTGCACACTTCACCCTCGGCACTGTCAATCCAGTCGAGCATAATGTACATGAAGTGGTCAATGGAGTGCAGCGACATGACGCTTATTTAATGATGATTTCAGGATTTTCACATTGGTGGAATGTTGTTATTTATTTGATTGCAACAGTTTTCCTTGGGCTTCATCTCAAACACGGGATTCAGTCCATGGTCCATACGCTTGGCTTCAATGGAGAAAAACTAACAATGTGTGCGGCAATGTTTGGAAATTTAGTTATGATAATAGTTGTTCTAGGCTTGGGTTCAATTCCTCTTGCCATATTTTTTGGAATAATCGGAGGAGGGCAAACGATATGAATTTAAAATCAAATGAGCCAAGTGGCAATATAAAAGATAAATGGGACAAACATCGCTTTGAGATGAAGCTAGTTAATCCCGCAAATAAAAGAAAATACAAAGTAATTGTTGTTGGGACTGGCTTGGGTGGAGCGTCGGCTGCGGCATCTCTTTCTGAGATGGGCTACCAGGTTGAGGCCTTCACATTCCA
Source organism: Bacteroidota bacterium (assembly GCA_024280675.1). Classification (GTDB taxonomy): domain Bacteria; phylum Bacteroidota; class Ignavibacteria; order Kapaibacteriales; family UBA2268; genus JAJRPT01. The sequence continues at coordinate 112 of JAJRPT010000008.1, read as the reverse complement.
TGACTCGGCTCGTCGTGCTCATTCAATTTCTGCTCAAGGCGGAATCAATGCAGCAAAGAATTATCAAAATGACGGCGATTCAATCTGGCGACTCTTCTACGACACGGTCAAG
>JAJRPT010000177.1 GCA_024280675.1 Bacteroidota bacterium | reverse complement strand
TTATGACTTTTAAAAGCGAAGAATTATCTTCTTACAACGCACCATCGGTCGCTTTGCATTGGGAGTGGCTTCAAATACTTCGCTCCTCAAAACACGCATTGTGTGTGTATTGCCTTATGACTTTTAAAAGCGAAGAATTATCTTCTTACAACGCACCATCGGTCGCTTTGCATTGGGAGTGGCTTCAAATACTTCGCTCCTCAAAACACGCATTGTGTGTGTATTACGTTATGACTTTTAATTATCAGCGATTAGTAAATGTTCTCGAACATAGTCTTCAAGTCGCATGACTTTTTATTCTATCAAATGGAAGAAATATGTTTGCCAGCAATTCAAACAATGCTTATATAATAGATGCCATTCGCACGCCGGTTGGAAAATGGGGCGGTTCTCTTTCGACAATCCGTCCCGATGATATGGCGGGCATGACGCTTAAAGAAATTATTAAGCGAAACCCAGATATTCCCACCGAAAAGATTGAAGATGTGATACTAGGTTGTGCCAACGGGGCGGGCGAGGACAACAGAAACATTGCTCGTATGGCAGTGCTTTTGGCTGGTATGCCAGTTACAGTTCCTGGCGAGACTGTCAACCGTCTTTGCTCCTCGGGACTTGCCTCTATTGTGCAAGCTAGTCGCACTATCAAAGTTGGCGAAGGGGATGTTTTCATTGCAGGCGGTGTAGAATCTATGACGAGGGCTCCTTATGTGATGAGCAAATCTTCGGTACCATTTGCACGCGATTCAAAACTATACGACACTTCGATTGGTTGGCGTTTTGTAAATCCAAAAATGGAAAAAATGTATGGGACAGAAGGCATGGGAGAAACGGCTGAGAATTTAGCCACAAAGTATAAAATAACTAGGCAAGAGCAAGATTCATTTGCACTTTGGTCTCAACAAAAAGCCAGTTCAGCAATGAGCTCAGGCAGACTCGCAGAAGAGATTATGTCTGTTGAAATACCACAAAAAAAAAAAGATCCTATTGTTTTCTCACACGATGAATTCATTCGCACAAATTCTACAATCGGCGGCTTTGAAAAACTTCGTCCTGCATTCCGCTCTGGAGGAACGGTAACTGCTGGTAATTCCTCTGGAATCAATGACGGAGCGTGCGTGGTTCTTCTGGCAAGTGATTTTGCAATAAGCGAATATAATCTAAAACCAATGGCTAAAATTATTTCCTCTGCCAGCAGTGGAGTCGAGCCAAAGTTCATGGGCATGGGACCCGTTGAGGCGGCAAACAAAGCACTTAGCCGCACTGGATTGTCTTGGAGCGACATTGGTATTATAGAACTCAACGAAGCATTTTCGGCACAGGTGCTGTCGTGCCTGCAAGCCTGGGGGCTGGACTACCGTGACGCAAGAATCAACCCAAATGGCGGAGCAATCGCCATTGGTCATCCTCTAGGCATGAGTGGTGCAAGACTTATTCAGACTGCGTCGATAGAACTGCAACACAGTGAAAAAGAGTTTGCACTTGTGAGTATGTGCGTTGGTGTGGGTCAGGGCTTTGCCACAGTAATTCAAAGGTGTTGAGGTCACGTTGTGTGACCTCAGTCATGGTGTATTTTGTCGTGACGGAACCTTTAACTTATTTAATAACCTGAAATGATTTACTTGAACTGATTCCATTTTGCTCGATGCTCAGAAAATATTGCCCAGAAGATAAATCATTAGTATTTATCTGGATTTCATGCCTACCAGCGACCTGATAATTTTGATTAAATGTATTGATTAATTCGCCATTTATATTCGTAATATTTATTTTCACATTTCCATTTTGCTCAAGATTATATTTTACCTTAGTCACGTTTTGTGCTGGATTCGGGAAAATGTTCATATCAAAAATATCTGAAGAATCCTCTTGGGCAGATACGGCTGTCTTCCACATCACCTCAACCCTATGGGCATTCAACCCGCTGAACGGTTGTCCTCTATAGTCTTCAAAATAAAAATAGCCAATGCCCTCATTCCAAGCCTCATACTCAATATCCCATACTTCATATAATCCAGCAACTATATTTGTATTCTCATCATATTCATTAGTTTTTCTTGATTTATTGAGCCAATTTCCTTCATCCCAAAATTCCAATATTTCTACCAACACATTGTTATTTGCGTCGTATGTGGAAGTTAGCCTCCCATCATTTATCCAAGCACCGCCCTGCCAAAATTCCACTGTTTGGGTAAGTAAATTATCATCTGCGTCGTATGTAAATGCAACTCTTGTGTAATTAACCCATTGCCCGCCAAACCAAACTTCCATTAGTTGGGAGCTTAGGTTTGACTGAGAATCATAATTTATAGAAACTCTAAATAAATCTACAAAAATGCCATCTTGCCATTCTTGCAAAATTCCCATAATAAGATTTCCATTGTCATCATAACTTAGGCTTTGCAACTCTTGATTCTCCCATTCTTCTGTATCAGCACCCCACACTTGAACAAGCTGGGTAAGCAGATTGTCTCTTGAGTCGTAAGTGGATGTTTCCAAAGAAATATTTTCCCACACCTCATCTTTCCAGTTCCATTCTTCGTTAAATTCTGTAAGTACATTTCCTTTTGAGTCATGTGTAAATGTTTGCCTATCGACGTTATTCCATTCTTGGTTGTCCCACATTTCTGAAAAAGCAACAAGCAGATTACGCTCTGAGTCATAAGTATTGCTAGCCCTAGTATTGAAAACCCAAGAATCTCCTTGCCATGATTGTACATTTTCGGTCAGTATCTGATTATTTTCATTATAAGCATAAGAATAGGAATCGTAAAGCTCGGCATTGCTACTTTGGTAAGTCATCACATTATCAACCAAATAAACTATGGCTTGGGCTTTATTTTTTTTTGAGTTCAATGATTGAAGAAGTTCTTCAAGTTCAACAGCTCTTTCTTTCACAATTTCTTTAAAAGAGTCTGGGATTTGCGTTTGTGAAGAAAATGATTGCAGGGAAAAAGCTATAATCATAGCAAGAATTGTAATTGATTTTGTCATAGAAGCGACCTCGCATAAAAAAGTGATTTGTAATAAATGTATTTTTCAGAATCCACAAAATAAGCATAAAAATGAAATATAAGATTTCTTTTAAGAAATTATTATTATATTTCGACTCTTTTTAACAAATTGTCAAGGGTTTAGAATGCTAATCACAACTACTGCGAGCGTAGAAGGGCAGAGAACACTTAAATACATTGGCATTGTCAATGGCGAGGCGGTTATTGGTGTGGACATTGATTTTTTGACAATTAACAAAGACATGCTAATGGTCAGTGCAAATGGTACGGCTGTGAAACTGGCTGATTAGTTTTGCTCAAAATCTTTAAGATTGAGTTTCTTTGATTCAGTATCAATTTTTTCAAAGATTTCTTCTAACTCAACAAATTTATCGTATCCTTCTGATGATAACTCAAAATCAATAATTTGTTCTAACTTCGATTCGGTGCATGTTATGTCCATTATGTTTTCCTTTTTACTAATTCACCAGCATTACAGTAAAAACAAAACGACAAATATCATGCCAATGAAACAAGTTCTCAAGAAAGGCAAATTATTTTACTTAATTCAGACAAGAGACGAGCGAGTCCACGACTTGCTCAATTTCATTTTTTGTGATGATGAGTGGTGGCACAAAGCGAATTACATTCTGGGCTGTTGCAGAGCAAATCACTCCTTTTTCTAACATATTAAGCATCACCGGCCCCGCACCTTCATTGAGTTCAACTCCAATGAAGAGTCCAATCCCACGAATTTCTTTTACCTTGGGATTGCCTTTCAACTTTTCATTTAACTGTGAAATAAAATGCTCGCCATTTTCTTTTACATTTTGCAAGAACTCTGGTCGAGATATTTCTTTTGCCACTGCAAATCCCACACTGCAAGCGAGTGCATTTCCTCCAAAAGTCGAACCATGAGTCCCGTGGGTGAAGACCTGAGCAATGCTCTCTTTGGCCATCATTGCTCCAATCGGAAAACCAGCCCCCAGCCCCTTTGCCGTTGTCAAAATATCTGGGGACACTCCAAAATGTTCGTAAGCAAAATACTTACCCGTGCGTCCATTCCCAGATTGCACTTCGTCGAATATTAATAATATATTATTCTCATCACAGGTTTTCCTCAACTCCAAGAGAAACTCTTTGCGGGCTAGGCTTACCCCGCCTTCCCCTTGCACTGGCTCGCAGAAGATCCCGCCAGTGTTTTTGTTGATTAATTCCTTGACTGAATTAATATCATTAAATATTGCTTTATTGAAACCAGGTGGAAAAGGTGCAAAACCTTGGCGATGTTTGTCTTGTCCCATTGCTAAATTTGCTAGAGTTCTGCCGTGGAAAGCATTTTCAAAGAATATTAACTCACACTCGGGTTTATTGTTTTTGGCTTGATAAAGGCGAGTGAGTTTAATTGCAGCTTCATTTGCTTCTGCCCCACTATTGCAGAAGAATACTTTGTCCAGATTTGAGAGTGTACATAATAATTCCGAGAGCTGAGATTGTGGCTTAGTATAGAAATAATTGGACAGGTGGATAAATCTGCTGGCTTGTTCTTTTATTGCATTGACGTAAACTGGATGTCCATAACCTAATGAATTTACGGCAATTCCGCCCAGAGCGTCAATATATTCTTTCCCATCCGAATCGAAAAGGCGACATCCCTTTGCCTCTACAATTTCGATTGAGAGGCGATCATAATTTCCTGTATGGTATAAATTAGTTATTTCTTTTGTCTTCATTTTATTCCTATATTCTATTTTTCTCAAAGCACAAATTAGGGATTTTCATTGGAAATAATTGACGAATATTTTGCAGATAAAAGAAAGAAACAGCTCAGAGATTTAGCCAAAATTGCCAGAAGAAGAAGCACGTTGAGAAGTAGGTTAATAAAATTATATTTCTTTGAGATTGATTTCGCCGATGAAGAAACCAAGCGATACTACTCAAAAAGAGCTGGTTGGACGCTGGATTTTATCGCACAAGGTGATGCTGAGTTTCTTTCAGAACTTAGCCCTAGACTTATTGCAAGAGCTTGCTCTGAGGGCTCGGCAAGCGATTATGGGACAATTCAGTTACTCTCCAGTATTGATTTTTATGCCTATGATTACGGGCATTTGATTGATGTTTGCCTAAATATTTGTGCTGGAAGCAAATACGGCCACGTGCATAAAATTTATTCTTTGCGTGTTCTGAGAAAAATCATTGAAGTGGATTCTGATTTTATTCCCGAAGTCTCAGATTCTCTTTCGGAGTCATTTAAACATTTTAAGGCACCATCCTTAGTCTCGGCAAGAAATAATTTTCTAGGATTCCTAGAAAACGAGAGAAAATATATGTAAGGCATTTGATTGGATTAATAAAACAATCACTAATTTTGTGGCTTCCTACTTAGCCAAGATTGAAAAAGTATTTAAAGAGAAAAATTATTGGAACAAAAACTAAAATCAATCATTGCCCGATTCCAAGAGATAATTGTCTTGCTTTCTGGCCCTGACATTTCATCCGACTACAAGCAATTCACCAAACTTTCTCGTGAGCAAAAAAGACTTGAGAAACTTGTAGAAGTAGGCCATAAATATATTAAGATGATGGAGGAGTTCCGGCAAAACAAAGAACTCATCTCCGACAAATCCGAAGACAAAGAGCTTCGAGAAATGGCTTATGAGGAAAACAAAGAACTCGAAGCTAAGATTGCAGATACCGAAGAAGCTCTGAAATTATTACTATTGCCCAAAGACCCAGACGATGACAAGAATTGTATCTTTGAGCTTAGGGCTGGAGCGGGTGGAGACGAAGCTGCAATTTTTGTTGGAGATTTATTCAGGATGTATTCCAAATGGGCGGATAAGATTGGACTGAAAATCGAAATGATTTCGCTCAATGAAGGAGAAAAGGGCGGGTTCAAAGAGATTGTCTTTTTGCTCGGCGGAGAGGACGCTTTTTCTTTTGCCAAATACGAATCTGGAGTCCACCGTGTTCAAAGAGTCCCAGACACTGAGTCATCGGGCAGGCTTCATACCTCGGCGGCAACTGTTGCAGTATTGCCAGAGGCAGAGGATATTGACCTTGAGATAAACGACGATGACATTCGCACCGATATTTTTCGTGCCGGAGGAAAGGGCGGGCAGAATGTGAACAAGGTCGAGACTGCGGTGCGTCTTGTACATATCCCGACTGGCATTGTGGTAAATTGCCAAGAGGAGCGTTCCCAGCTCAAGAATAAAAACAAGGCGATGAAAGTTCTCAGAACAAAACTATATGAACTTGAGGTGAAAAAGCGTCAAGAAGAACTATCCTCAACTAGAAAAAACATGGTAAGGTCTGGAGACCGTTCGGAGAAAATCCGCACTTATAATTATCCCCAGAACAGGCTGACAGACCACAGATTAGAGGGTGATGTGAAAAATTATTCTCTGCGTGAGGTACTCGAAGGCAATCTTGACCCAGTCATTGAAAATCTGAAAATTGCAGAACGTGCCACACTACTGGCATCTTCTGATTAAGATATTTAAAAAGATATTTATAAAAAATATTCGTAAATTTGCCGTCCCTTCGCCCAACAATTCTTCGATTAAATAATCGTCTTCGTTGTGTGTTTGGAAGAAAATGATAAACAATAATAATTGATATGAATGAGTTAGCGAGGGTAAAATGAAACATTCAACAAAGAAAAAACCACTCAGGCAATCAACCAATACAGCACGTGACCTAAAAGACGTGTACAAAAGTGAAGAGAATATGATAAATATACAATCTTTTGAAGATGAGGCTAAAAGCAGAAAGGAAGCGGGCAAAGACCTTGAGCAAAAAGTAAGAGAGGCAATGGAGTCTGGTGCCACAGAAGACATTATCGAAGATATCCCAGAGGCACTTGCGGCCGAACCACACCACGACCCAGCCACCGAAGAAGAGTTAAACACCACGCCTCAATCTGGTGAGAATTATAAAAGAGAAAATGATTTGCTAAAAGATTCGCTTGTTCGCAAGACTGCCGAGATGGAAAACATGCGCCGGCGGACAATCAAAGAGAAACAAGAATTGATTGAATATGCGAATGAAAAGTTGCTAGCAAAACTTGTTGAAATCCCAGATCTAATAAAGCAAGCACTTGTTGCCGCAAATTCTAGCACAGATTTTGATTCGCTGAAGACTGGCGTTGAGATGATTTACCAAAAGACGCTAAGTTTATTCGAGGAAGCGGGCGTACGGGCAATGAGCGATGCCAAGGGAAAAGAGTTTGACTATGAATTGCACGAAGCGCTAATGCACACCCCCTCCAACGATATTGCCGAGGGACACGTCATTCAAGTAGTTCAAGACGGTTATACATTTGGGGACAAGGTTCTCCGCCACGCAAAAGTAATTACATCTGCTGGAAAAGAATAAAGAAAATTATTTATACAACACTATTTTATTAAGCTAAAGAGTAAAAAAACATTTTTGCTAATAAGGCGTATCTGAAAAATGAGTAAAAGAGATTATTACGAAATATTGAGCGTTTCTAGGGAAGTCTCAAGTGCTGAGCTAAAGGCTTCCTACCGCAAGCTGGCAATGAAATACCACCCTGATAAAAATCAAGGAGACCCCGCAGCCGAGGACAAATTCAAGGAAGCATCGGAGGCATACGAAGTTCTCTCCGATGCCGATAAGAGGGCCCGTTATGATCGCTTTGGTCACGATGGAATGCGTGGTGCTGGTGGATTCGGAGCCGGTGGGATGGGTGGATTCTCAAACGTAGAAGATATTCTTTCGGAAATGTTTGGTAGCGGAGGTGCTGGATCTCCTTTTGATTCTTTCTTTGGAGGTGACAAATCCCAACACAGATCCAGAAGAAGAGCTTCTTCGGAGGCAGGTTCGGACATTAAAATCAGACTAGCACTTACTCTTGAAGAAATTGCACATGGTGTGACAAAGACAATAAAATTAAACAAATTCACGGCCTGTTCATCCTGCTCAGGCACGGGTGCCGAAGCTGGTTCGGGGCATCAGTCTTGTCCACATTGTGGTGGGCAAGGCGAAGTACGTCAGGTTTCCCGTTCCTTATTTGGACAATTTGTAAACATCACTCCTTGTCAGAATTGCGAGGGTTCTGGCAAGATAATCAAGAACAAATGTAGACCCTGCTCAGGTAGTGGCAGAGTAAAAGAAGAAGATGAAATAAAGGTCGAAATTCCTGCGGGAGTCGAAGATGGGAATTATCTTTCAATGCGGGGCAAAGGCAATGCTGGTAGACGTGGTGGGGCCAATGGCGATTTAATCGTCGTGATGGAAGCCCTCGAGCATGATTTGTTTGAAAGAGAAGAAAATAATATAATCTACCGCCATACAATTAGTTTCCCTGATGCAGTTCTTGGTTGCGAGGCTGAGATCCCAACCCTTCATGGCAAACAGACTATTAAAATTGAAGCTGGTACACAACCGGGGAGTATAATCCGGTTGAGCGGAAAAGGTTTGCCACGTCTCAATCAATACGGCAAGGGCGATCAAATTGTATTGCTAAATGTTTTTGTACCTAGGAAAATTTCAACCGACGAAAAGCAAAAGCTAAAGGTGTTGTCCCAGCATGACAACTTCTACCCAGGTGAGAAGAAGACGAATAAGAGCGGATTCTTTGAAAAAGTAAAAGATACTTTCTTTTGAATATGCCTATGACTGCCTCAAAATCTCAAAAAGTATAACTCCAGCAGAAACCGAAGCATTAAGCGATTGTGTTTTTCCAATGATAGGAATTTGGACTAGGTGGTCGCATTTCTGTCTGATTTGTGGGCGTATACCTTTTCCTTCGGAACCAATTACAAGTACGATGGGCTTGTCGTATATCGAATCAGTATATGAGTTTTCTGCCCCCAAATCAGCACCAACTATCCACCAACCCTCATCCTTTGCTTCCTCCAGAGCCGAACTTAAATTTTCTACCTTTGCAGTACGCAAAGATTCCAAAGCACCAGCCGAAGCCTTAACGGCAGTTGGTGTTACGGGAGCGGAGGCACGGGTCGAAAGTATCAAACCACGAGCGCCGCTGCATTCTGCGGAGCGGGCAATAGCACCCAGATTATGCGGATCTTCAATTCCATCAAGGGCAACAATGACGGGGTTATAGCCTGTTTTAATATTCAAATCAAGCAGATGTTCGAGTGCCGTGAATTTTATGAGTTCTCTTTGAGCTATCACACCCTGGGACTCACGGGCTGGAATGCCTGCTTTTTTTTCTAGTTCGGAGAACTTACGCCTGTCATATTTGACAATTTGGACAGAATTACTTTTTGCAATAGTGTAAATTTTATTAATTCCATCGCCTGAGGCATTGAACGAAACAAATACTTTTTCGACTCCCTTCCCTTCCCTCAGAGCTTCGATAATTGGATTTCTTCCGTAGAGATATGTTTTATTGTTCATAGTTTATTTTATTTTTTGGGAAGTCCGGTACACAATTCCACGGAATAGCCCAACCGTTTCATCGTCTTGATTAGTCACATTTACGTCAAATATAGCAGTTTTTCTAGTTAAGGAAAGTTCTTTGCTTTTGGCAATCAGCAAGTCGCCTGGTCTTGTTTCCTTTGGCAATGAAACCGTTGCCTCAAGGGTCACAGATTTTATTCCATAAGAGTTGGCAGCAAATGCAATGGCTGTATCGGCAAGTGAAAAGACAATCCCACCGTGAGCAATGCCGAAGCTATTGGTCATTTCCTTTCTTACTTTCATTCTCAGCACCGCACTGCCTTGGGAGATTTCCAACACCTCAATGCCCAACCACTGACAGAAATCGCAAGTTTCCATCAGCTCATCAACTATTTTTTTAGAATTTCCGTTCAACAAGAATGTCCCCGTGTAAATTAGCCATTATTTATTTTCTTGCACATCCTCATAATCTTCATTTTCTACTTCGCAGAGAACAGATTCATAGGCGTTGAATATTAGCTCCTCAGGCTCGGCCGGCATCAGTGGCAATGTGAATTCGGTAAAATCTTTTGCTATAAATGTACGAACGGTCGCCACGCCATTCTCCCCCATATCAACATTGATTGGAACCGATGCTTTAAATCCTTTGGTGACGTGTTCTTGTTTGACACGGCATTTAATCAAATATTTCCCATTATCTTGCTTTTCTGATTTCCAACCAAAAGTATAGGTGGGGATTGACACACCATAGATCCATTGGTCGATAAACCAGGCCATATCAGTTCCAAAATGTTTGTCTAATATTGACTTGAAATCTTCGGTAATAACACCCTTTCCTTTGAAGGTCGTGAAATAATCTTTCATCATATTTTTAAAAGCAGTTTCGTCCATTGTATTGAAATCTATCATCATATTTCTTAACATGTGAATCACCCATGCCGATTTGTGATACGTCATCAACATACCATCTTTTGGGTGTTTGCGCTTGTAAGTCCTTCCACCCATGATAATCGGCAGGGCAAAATTTTCTCTTCTGGCGACGGTCAATATATTTTTTCTTGTTTTTTTGATATGCTTGAGAAAATCCTTGTTGTCACCAAAGATTAACTGTGCGTACATGAGTGATGAGTACTCGGCAAATCCTTCGCTCAACCAATTATCACGACTGGTTCCGGGGCTAATGCCACCAATTCCCCACCACTGGTGTGCCATTTCGTGAGCAACAAAGCTCACAAGACCAAATTCTTCACTACTACTGGCAGTGAAATTTGCAAATGAGAGGTGCAGGAAATTAGAAAAAGCCTGCCCATGACCCGAATATATTTCTGTGGCATAAACTGTGTCCATACCTAAATCACCAAATAATCCAGAATAGAATTTATAGCTTTGCAGCAAATCAAGTTTAGTTTCTTCAATTTGAGAGGCATTATAGTAATACAGATCTATGAGCGGGTAGCCCTCCTCCTTTATTGAGCTATTTTTATAGGGGCCGATGGAAAAGGTTGTATGTATTTCACTAGAATCAGAAACATAGGAAACCGTAAAGTCAGAATCAGTTTGAGTTTTAGATATCAATGTGCCTGGTGCAATAAATGTGTAATTATTTGGCACAGTATATTTGGTACGAAAGACGGCTTGTTCAAAGAAACCAAAGGTAGGATACCAACCAGTATATGATTTTATGAACATAAAATTTTGTATTCGCCTAACTATATTTCCCCTGTAATACACTTCAATTGTTTTGATAGTATCTTGTTTGGCTTTTGAGATATTTAACCAAAAAGAATAAGATTGAGCGTCATTTTCATTTTTATGATAAACTGCTTTTTGGTCATTTACAAAAACAGAATCATCTTCCATCAGAGCAAAGAGATTAAATTTCACCCAATGAGTATTTGGATCAGGGATTGAAATCAGCATTTTACTTTTCAGCTTCATATCAAGTTTTTTGTCAATCACGACTTCTATGTCATGGGAAATCAAGTCTTGTTTGGTATTGGTAAATCTCATTCTTTGAGTGGCTGGCAAGAGGTAATCTTCTCTTTTGTGGAAGCTCAGTATTGGGGAAAGTTGTTCTTTCAAGTATTTCCCTGTAAACACCCTTTCCGACAGTGTGATTTCCTCAAACTCATTGGGGCTGATTTTGAATGAATAGTCATTGTCTTCGGCTTGGAAAATCATCAAGAAATAGCCTTTCTCTTTATTTAGCAGATTTAGTGCTAAATCAGTATTTATATCTTGTGCAGTTTTGTACTCAATGAGGTAATCTTTAGTTCTCTTCATCATTTTCTTGTCATCTTTTGAAGAATAATCAGAGCTAACAAAGGCGTATTTTTCCGTATTACTTTTTATAAACTCGTAGAAATCATCGGTGAAAGTAAATGTTGCATTTTCAAAATCCCTTTCAAAAGTCTCTTTGCCGAATTTACTTTCCAGTGCTAATTTTTCAAATTTATCAGGTGGTGTCAGCGTAATTTTCCCTTTTCCTTTGAATAGTGCCAATCTTTTTTTCCTGTCAAAAGCATTGAAAAAATAAATCATCCCGTCAAGCTCAATCCCAGCTTCATCCTTCATAATAAAAAACTCTTCTAGCTTAAACGCTTCGCCTGCTTTAAGTTTATCAATTTGTTGAATTTCTTCCCAAAGCTCTTCATATTGACTTCCATTAGCACTAAGACCTAGACTGATAATAACAAAAAACAGAATATACTTCATACTGGTTTCCTTTTTTCGGGCTATCTTTGTAAAATGAATTGCTAACAATTTAATCAAATAATAAATGGATTACAAAATGAAACCTTCCATATTTATATTTTTTTTAATAACTTTTTCACTTCATTGCCAAACGAGGGTCGAAAATCTAGCTCGCCACATAAACTACCTCGCCTCACCTGAGCTGGAGGGAAGGCTACCCGGAAGTGATGGAATCGAAAAAGCGGCATCCTATATTGAGTCAGAATTCAAGACAATTGGCTTGAAAGCACTTGAGGGAAATTATAGGCAAGATTTTGATGTGACTATGGGGAAAAAGCTTGTGGGCCGCAATGAAATGAGCTTCGAGGTATTGGTACCACGCCCTGGCTTGCCAAAAGAAAAGTGGAAAAAGCGAACAAGGAAATGGACTCCAGAAAAAGATTGGCTACCGATGGGCTTTTCCTCATCTGGGACATATTCGGGCGAGGTGGCTTATGTTGGCTACGGAATAAGTGCCGAAAAATTAGGATATGACGATTATGCGGGAATTGACGTGGGCGGAAAGGCTGTTATCATAATTTCAGATTCTCCAGATGGAGAAGACAGGACGGGTGAATTTGCCGCCTATGCTTCTTTTCGTTACAAGACCACAAATGCCAAAAAACATGGTGCGGCAGCAATTCTTTTTATCAATATCCAAGGTGATTCGGCCGATGTTTTCCAGCCGATTGAGAACATGACACGCATTGGTAGAAATGCAGGGATTGTCACATTGCAAATGAGCAGAAGCAAACTCGCCAAATTATTCCCACGCAAGAAGCAACTCTACCCACTCGAAAAATTAATTAATGACACTCACAAGCCTCAAAGCTTTATCATCCCAGATTTGACACTGACTTTTGAGACGAATATTGAAGACATGAAAAACACCACATCAAATATATTTGGAGTGCTTGAAGGCTCTGAGATAAAAGATGAATATATTTTCATCGGAGCTCACTATGATCATCTTGGCTGGGGAAAGGGACAGAATTCTCGTTACAAAGAAAAAATACCTAAGATTCACCCTGGTGCAGATGACAATGCCTCTGGAACGGCTGCGGTGATTGAGTTTGCTAGATATTTTGCGAAAAATCCACCACGTCGCAGCATAGTTTTTTGTGCTTGGTCGGCCGAGGAGATGGGTCTTCTTGGTTCGAAATATTTTGTAAATAATTTGCCCATTGACTCCCTCGATATTTTTGCATATTTTAATTTCGACATGATTGGGCGACTTGCCAAAGGCGATGAAATTCAAATTCTTGGCACTGGCACTTCGCTGGAATGGGACGAGCTCTTAGAGGCACAAGCCTTGTCGGACTCCCTCGGCATTCGCAAAATAAAAGCTGGATACGGACCCTCCGACCATTCATCATTTTATACTAAGAAGAGACCTGTTCTGGCATTTTTCTCTGGAATACACTCAGATTATCATACCCCAGGGGACACGCCTAATAAAATACAGTATGGTGGAATTGAGAAGATTATGGACTTTGCTAGTTCGATAATTCTGACTTCCGACAATATGAATGCTTTGGAATACGCCGAGGTGAGCGATACGGAGATGAAGAAGAAAATGTCTAGGATGAGATTCACAAAAGTCACATTTGGTGTGATTCCAAATTATGCAGAAAATGACCATGGCTTTGTCATTGACGGAGTTTCCCCTGGCGGCTCAGCGGCTCTTGGCGGACTCAAAGGCGGAGATATTATAATTGAAATAGATGACAATAAAATTGATAATATTTATGATTTCATGTACGCATACATGGAGAAAAACCCGGGCGATGTAGTTTCTGTGAGTGTACTTCGTGGTGGAAAGAAAAACCCGATTAAATTCAATGTGAAACTTGCAGCAAAAGATTAAATAAACAAAAAATAAAAATAAGATGTTCCCAAGTTTAAATACTCAGATGGATTTAATAAAATCCTCAACGCTTGACCTTCTACCAGAGGACGAGCTGGTGAAGAAAATTGACAGATCAATTAAAAACAATAAACCATTGCGGGTGAAATTGGGTGCCGATCCTTCTCGCCCAGATTTGCATATCGGACACGGTGTTGTGCTTAATAAACTGAGGCAATTTCAAGATTTAGGTCATCATGCAGTTTTGATAATTGGAGATTTCACTGCCATGATTGGCGACCCAACTGGGAAGAGCAAAACCCGACCACAACTGACTCTTGAGGATACAAAAATAAATGGTGAGAGTTATTTAGCACAAGTAGGCTTAATTCTCGATGGAAACAAAATGGAGGTGTGCCATAACTCGACATGGCTGAATAAGATGACATTTTCCGATGTGATTTCACTTGCTGGCAGCTACACCGTTGCACAACTTTTGGAGCGGGATGATTTCTCTAAAAGGTACAAATCTGGCACTCCAATTTCAGTTCATGAACTTCTTTATCCACTGGCACAAGCCTATGATTCTTACGCAGTTGCCTCAGATATTGAGCTTGGCGGAACAGACCAAAAGTTTAATCTTCTTGTGGGTCGTGAGATTCAAAGATCTTACGGGATGGAACCACAATGTATACTCACCATGCCAATTTTGGAAGGAACTGATGGCAAAGAGAAAATGAGTAAATCTCTCGATAATTATATTGCTTTGACTGATTTGCCACGTGATATTTTTGGCAAAGTAATGTCGATACCAGACGAGCTAATCACCAGATATGCCCGTTATGCCGCCTTTGAAAATGATGAATATATTAGTGAGTTAGAAAATAAAATAAAGGCGGGTGAAAACCCTAGGAATATTAAGGTGGAGATTGCACAAAAGATAGTCGATAAGTACCACCCCGCTGGTTCTGGTCATGCAGCATTCGAGGAGTTTGAGAGAATATTTAAGAAAAAAGATTTGCCTGACAATATTGAATTAAAAGAATTTAATTACCAGAGCAATTCTCAAAATATAATTAATTTAATAATAGACACAGAATTGCTAAACTCCAAAAAAGAAGCCAGACGAATGATAGGACAAGGTGCCGTATCTGTTTCTTTGGCTGGAGAATTTAATCCTGAGAAAATATCTGACCCAAATTATTTATTAGATATTTCTAAAAAGAAATTAATTAAAGTGGGCAAGCGTAAATTCATTTATGTAATTAATAAATAGTTATTCAAGCATGTTTAAAATTGTATTTATTATATTATTTATTTATTTAATATTTCCAAATAATTTAGCAGCAGAAGACTATTATATTCGTGACATTTATATAAACAATGAAAATGTTTTTGAGGGTAGAAGCCTTGCCAACAGGCTCTCGAATGCAATTCACTTTACCACCAGAAAATATGTAATTGAAGATGAATTATTATTTGGAACCGAAGAAGTCTTAGACATTTTATCGGTTCAAGAAACAGAGCGGAATCTGCGACGGCGTAATCTTTTCCGCACCGTAGAAATTGTGATAGACACGGTGGGGCTAAGGCTTGTAGACATTCACATTAACAGTCACGACCGCTGGTCTTTGACCCCTGCACTAATTTACGGAACGGACGGAAGCCAGAGCGAATGGGGTGCCAAAGTGTCTGAGAAAAATCTATTTGGCACGGCTTACGACATAGGTTTCGAGTCGCTTAATCGCACAGAGAATAATATCGGATGGCAGAATTCTTTTCAATTAATTAAGAATAAAATATTTAGCACACAATTTAATTTAAATGCTAATCTAATCACTCATAAATTCAAAACTAATGGCGGAATTGCTATCGTTAATCCATACAATGATTTTTTCGATAATTACTCTTATGGCACTACTTACAAGAAAACCAATGGTGATGAGTTTGTGTATTTAGAAAGTGGAGAGTATTCACTTCGTCCACTAAATTCGGTTTATTCTTCTGCATACTGGTCTACTTCTTGGGTTA
>JAJRPT010000176.1 GCA_024280675.1 Bacteroidota bacterium | reverse complement strand
TGACGCTTGAGCCTTGCCCACATTGCGCGGGAGCGATTGTTCTTGCGAGGATTCCCAAAATTATTATTGGTACAAAAGACAAAAAAAGTGGAGCCTGCGGAAGTGTATTAAATATTACTCAAAATGAAAAACTTAATCACAGGTGTGAGCTTGAGTTTGGTATTTTAGAATCTGAATGTTCCCAGATATTGAAATCATTCTTTGGGGACTTACGCTTAAAAAAGAAACATGATAATGCTTGAAATTGCACTTTATATTGTCCCAGTCCCAATTGGAAATCTTGATGATATTACAATCCGCGCTATCAAGATATTACAAGAGGTAGAAGTTCTGGCTTGTGAGGATACTAGAAGCACGAGTAAATTACTAAATTTACTTGGTATTAAAGCTAAGCGTCTTTTAAGTTATCATAATTATAATGAAAAGAACTCAGCACAGGGGATTGTTAATTTAGTTGAAGCTGGGAAGACTGTGGCACTTGTCTGCGATGCGGGCTATCCCGGGATTTCCGATCCCGCATACAGAGTTGTCAGAGAATGCACCAGCAGGAATGTAAAGATTATAGCTCTTCCTGGCCCAAGCAGCATATTGCCCGCTCTTGTTGCATCTGGCTTGGGGACAGACTCCTTTGTTTTTCTGGGATTCCCACCACAAAAGAAATCTAGAAATACATTCATAGAAAATGCGATGAACCAGAAAACCACAGTGGTTTTGTTTGAATCATCACACAGAATTGAAAAGCTGATTTCGAGAATTAATGAAATTGATCCCGAAAGAAATCTGTGCTTAGCCAAGGAAATATCAAAGTTAAATGAACAATATTTTCGTGGAAATGCAATTACAATTTTGGAATGTTTAAAAGAAAAGAATGCAAAGAAAGGTGAGTTTACTTTAATTATTGATAGGACTAAATAAAAAAATGTTGATTAGTTTTGAAGGTATTGACGGTGCGGGAAAATCTACGCAAATTGATTTGCTTGAAGTTTATGCAAAAAATATGGGAAAAGATGTTCTCAAAATTCGTGAACCCGGTGGGACTGATCTTGCAGAGAAAATTAGAACCATTTTGCTAGATAAAAGCATTGATATTTCGCCACAATCCGAGCTTTTCCTATTTGAATCTGCTCGTGGAGATCTGGTAGACAAAATAATTAAGCCCGCTCTTGAGAAAGGGAAATTAGTTCTTTGCGACAGGTTCACCGACTCGACCATGGCTTATCAAGGTTTTGGCAGAGGCCTGTGCAAGAACACTATCGAAAAAACAAATTCCATGGCCAGTTCTAATATTTTGCCAACTATTACGTTCTACCTAAGAATTGACACGGGAAAGTCTGTAAAAAGAAATTCAAAAAAGAATCTTGACAGGATGGAGATGGCGGGGAATGAATTTTTTGAAAGAGTTAGTCTAGGTTTCGATAAGATTGCAGAGCAAAACAAAGAGAGGGTTAAAGTAATTGATGGCGAAAAAAGTATATCTCAGATTCACAAGGAAATACTGCAATATTTAAATTTTTAATTATATTGACAATGTTTTCAATCTCCTCGTGTGATTTGCTTACCACCAGAGAACCCGAAAAACCAGATGGAAGCTTGGGCATTGACTTAGTCGAGGCAAGCTCACCCTCGGAGGTTATAAGTAACCTGAGGACCGCGTTTGAAGGAAAAAACTCTGTGAATTATCTCAGATGCTTCCAGACCAAAGATTTTGAGTCCAATCTCGAGTTTGTTCCATCTGTTGATATTTTTTCGCTCAACCCAGAAGAGTTTGACAACTGGGATATTGCTTCTGAGAATTCTTATATTTCGGCTCTCTTTGCCGCTTCAAGTTCTGGGATGCAATCAAGTTTGGAGCTGAGTGAAACAAAAATGAATAACCGGGGAAATGACGCAGATTACAATGCCACTTATAAAATAAATATACAGCACAATCGCTCAGACGTGATTGCCAGCACTTACTCAGGAAAATTATTCTTCAAGATTATAAATGACGGAAACGATCACTGGTATATTAATTATTGGCAAGACATCAATGATGATTCATCAGATTCGCTAGGTTCATGGAGTTTACTCAAAATCAATTTTTCCAATTAAGAATGAAACTCAAATATAAATATTGTAATATTAAATTTGCTCTGCTTATCACATTCTCTTTTATTATCGTTTCGTGCAATCCATTTGCACCAGGGATTGGAGAAGAGTTCACCGAGGGTTCGCTTCTTGCCGATGGAAGAACGGTGGAAGGTCTTTTTGCTAACTGGGCTTTGTCCTATAATTACCGTGACACGGCAATCTACTCTGGATTACTGCATGAAGATTTCTTGTTCGAGTATACCGATTACGAATCCTCTCAAGTTGTCCCAAAAACTAAGGCCGAAGATGTCCACGTAACTTCCAACATGTTTCGCTCTTCAATCGAAGAAATCAGGCTGCATTGGAATGAATCTATCAATGGTGATGCAAATGATTCCCTGCTGGTGCTTCTGAGTAGGAATTTCTCTTTGCAAATCACGTATTCATTCGATGATATTGAGACCATAATTGGCCGGGCACAAGTCACGCTCGTTCGTGATTCGGCGCACCAGAATTGGAAAATATTTCGATGGATTGATGAGTCAAATTAATGAGTCGAACTACCCCCTCCCCCGTCCTACACACTTTTTCAAAAAAAAGCCCTGTCTCACAAGCAAAAGTGAAGCAGAGCCATTATTTATTAAAAAAAAAGTCAATAAAATACAGTTTATTTTGTCACATTTATTTTTGCCGTATATCTTTTGTTTTCAATGGTCATCACCACATTATAAAAGCCTGAATAATTTATTGTGAACTCAGGGGCATGAGTACCAGGATTCAGCACGCCTTTGAATAATTTGAGGCTGTCCCTTCCGTCCAATGAATGAATTTGAATCTCAACCTTTGCAGTCTTGACTAAATTAAATTCAATAAATCCACGTCCACGATTTGGGTTTGGATAAACATTTAAAAAGCCATTTTCACCCAGGTCAAGATAATCTTCAGCACTTGTCGTTCTTGGGTTTATCACTCCTGAGGGCTGGAAATCTTCTTTCAAAATTACTTCGGCTTCCGCCCTTGAGGCTCCGAACCAATCTTGGAGAACTTCGGTGTAAATTTGTCTAAAGTCCATGTGGAAGTTTTCAACAAATTCAAGATTTCCATTTTTTAAAGATGATAGATTCGGTGCTTGTCCGCCTATTTGAGCCGAAATATTATCATTATGACCAAAAATGAACATCATCGATGTTGTCCCATGGTCTGAGCCACGAGATCCATTGTCATGGGCACGACGACCAAATTCCGAGAATGTATACCCGATAATCCTCTCAGAAATTCCTCTTGCCGTCGAGTCTTGCATAAATGCGGTAACGCCCTTTGCTACATTTGCAAGAAGGTCTGGGTGTTGTCCGCTCAGCGGTGTTCCCACCTCTGCTTTGTTTAATTGCTGTACGTGTGAATCAAAATTTGAAAGATTAATATGATAAACTTTAGTTTTCAAGCCACCATCAATTAGCCTTGCTATTGTTTGGAGTGCTTGAGAAATTGAACCATCTGGATAGGTCATATTATCTTTTTCGCTTCCAGCTTGATAGGCATTCATCACCTCGACAGAGTATTTTGCCGTCTGGCGGGCAACTGTATTTACAAAATTAAATTCTTTCTCATAATTAGTCTGTGGATTCTCTATCTTGGCATCAAATGGAGTAAGCCCAGCACCTCTTTGGAAAAAGCTCTCAGGATCTGTGACCGAAACAGCTACCGAACTTTGTGAAGATTTTAATAGTAGTGGAATTGTGCCACCAAGAGTTATGGCAAGCGGATGTTCGGTTATCTCCCCTGGGTCATTAAGTTTCGAGGCAAGAAACCTGCCCATCCAACCCTCGGTCAATTGCTCACTTGGATTGCTTGTGACAATTCCACTGTGCCAAAAATCACGAGAGCGGAAATGAGATAGGTTTGGATTTGGGTATCCTACGCCTTGAAGCACGCCCAAACGTCCGTTGCCCAGAAGACCTAAGAAACCATCTGTTCCCTCTGGCATACCTTCTGGATTAACGAGTGCTGGGTGCAAATAAAGAGGCTTATTGCCCCATTGCACGGCATGGTCTTTTGTTATCCCAATATTTGGACGAAGATCAAGATATGCGGTTTCCGAAACATCGTCATGGAGTGGAATGATTGTGTTTAGCCCATCGTTTCCACCGAATAACTCTATTATTATCAGTACGTTATCGTTTTCATCAAACCCAAAGCTCTGGTTAGGGAGATAGTTTACAAGATCTTCTCCTTTTAAAATATAAGGAGCGGCAATGGTCGATGCAGCAATGACTGAGCTTGTCTGCAAGAATGTACGTCTTTTCATTTTATTTCTCCTTAGCTTAGCTGAATATCTGGTGAAAGAAACATTTCTTCTAGTAATTCTCTCAAATTGTCGATGAGGTCTGTATTGGACGATTCAACATCATCGAACCAAGATTCTTCTGTTATCCCATTTTTTAGCAAGAAAGTATTCTTAAACCTAAACAGCCTTCCCTCAGGTAGTGGTCTTGGGAAAAGAATCTCTCCAATAGTACTCAAAAAGGCATCTACATTCTCAAACTCAGGAATAGATTGGACAAAACTAATCAAATCATTATCACTCATTGATTCCAGAATAGCTTTTGCGTGGTGCATTCGTGAAGGATAGGTGATTGTGCTAAGCCATGTGCGGTATCCAGCCCAGCCTCCAACATTTGGTGGCTTGTAAATTTTTAGTGCCGACTCAACAAATGCCTCTTGGCTACCACCGTAGCTAGTGCCAAACAGTCTGTCGAGTGCAACAAAAAATTCGGCAGGTGTTTTTATTTGAATTCCTATATTTTCTGGGGCAAAGAAATGTTGTGAAGTGAATAGTTTCATGTAAACTGCCCTCAGACTGAAATTACTATCTCTGAACTCTTGTGCCAGACCAGATATAATTGTGCCGTCGGACTCTTCTGCATTAGAATACACAAAGAAACGATAAATCTTGTCGCAAACAAAATGCGAGATGGCTTCTGCTCTTTCCACAAACAAAATGTCATCAATTAGCTTTCCAATTTCTTCTTCTTTGACTTGCCCTTCTGTATTTTCTGATTCATCACGGGCTGGTATAGTCTGACCAAAAATTGTTTTTTTACTGGTGTCGTGGTCTGATGCTTTGAAATATGTATTAAATGGTCCATTTTGCCCGTCCTCACCTTGGAAATGTTTAGTTCGCCAACCGGTAAGAACTTTAGAAATATTTTGAATATCTCCTACTTCTGTGTAATTATCTTCTCCATTGTACCCAATTCCCATTGTGAAAAGTTCCAGCAATTCTCTTGCAAAGTTTTCATTTGGGGCACTCTTTTCGCTCACCTGCATGGACTGATAGAGAATAAAAGCACCGTCTAAGGTCATGTCTTTTGCAATATCCTGATAAATCCCAGTGCTGTTTTTCCTGAGTGCTTGGTTGTGTCTAAGCAGAAGTTGTGGAGGCATTAAGGCACTAACATCATAGGAAAATTCGATACACCAGAATGAATTCAGAAAATGAGTGAACTTCTCACGAGCGATACCACTGGTGACATCCTCTTTTCGCATTCTGTCAATTATCCAGTCAATCAATACCTTGTAGCGATTCTTAATTATCCCTTCACGAGCGAACCGGTCCGTTGTTGTTTCGGCCTTCTGAGGGTCTTGATCTAGTTCGTTTATCCAGTCCTTGAGCGTTGATTCGGTGTCTTTGTCTGGCAACGCTTCGGTTCCGTCGCCCAGGAGCAATTCAAGTGCTTCGGTGGGGGTCATGCCAACAAATCTATTTACCTCTGCAACAGTTGGTCCAAATGTAACTCTTCGCAGAAGATGAAGTGTTTGAAGGC